>NZ_CP025431.1 GCF_002847445.1 Paracoccus zhejiangensis
ACGATCATGTCGCCGGGAAAGACCGCGACGCCACCGCAGCCGATCGGCTCCTGCCAGTTCACGAAGGTCAGGCCGGCGACCGAGGGCGGCGCGGCCACGCCGCTGCACCAGACCGGCAGGCCGGTGCCGCGCACGCCCGCCACGTCGCGCACCACGCCATCGGTGATCAGCGCCGCCACCCCGCGCCTGGCCATGCGGGCGCAGAGGATGTCGCCGAAAATCCCGGCATCGGTGACGCCCATGGCATCGACGACACAGATCGCACCCTCGGGCATGGCCTCGATGGCGGCGCGGGTCGAGATCGGCGAGGACCAGCTGGCCGGCGTTGCCAGATCCTCGCGCGCGGGCACGAAGCGCAGGGTGAAGGCGCGGCCGACCAGCCGGGGCTGGCCGGGATCGAGGGGCAGCGCGCCACGGATCCAGACATTGCGCAGGCCCTTCTTCAGCAGGATGGTGGTCAGCGTCGCGGTGGTGACACCGGACAGGGCAGCGATCAGCGCGGCCTCGTTTTCGGGGGTATTCTCGGGGGTATCGGGCATCGGGAACTCCTCTGGTCTCGGGTGATGGTGGCGCAGGTCAGACGGCAGCGACAAGCGCGATCTCGATGGCGGCATTGCCCGGCAAGGTCGCCACACCCACGGCCGCCCGGCTGCCGATGCCGGCCTCGCGAAAAACAGGGCGTCTCCGCGGGTATCGAAACCATGGACGACGACCTGGAAAACGTGCTCAGCACCCAGATCGATGTCATCGAACGCTGGATCGAAAACGTAATCAAGCAGGCCGATCGCCTTGCCGCAATGGCGAAACTGTTGTCGTACATCCCTGCAATAGGTCCTCTGTGCAGCATATGACCGAACTGGCGCTGATCCCGCATTGTAGAAGCGCGATGCGCGACAGAAGAATGATAACAGTCGCGGGCGACCGACGGCCTGTGCGACATGTGCGGTCTCAGACCGCGCTCGCCGCCGCTTGTCGCGACAAAGTGCTGAAGTCCGTTGCAACACCACTGAAAGAGCGCGGTAAACCCCACAAACTTATCATCATAGCGATTCTGCGCAGACTGATCACAATCGCTAACGCGATCACAAAGACCGGCACGGGATGGCAAACGCGGCCACGCGAATAGACACAACTGCAAGGCCGGGCATGAAGCAGGACCTCACCATCGTCATGTATCACTACGTGCGGGACTTCGCCCGCAGCCGGTTTCCCGGCATCCGGGGGCTGGATCTGGCCGGGTTCCGCCGCCAGATCGACTTCCTGGAGCAGGGTTATTCCATCGTCGGGATGCCGCAGGTGCTGGCCGCGATCCGCGGCGACGAGCCGTTGCCACCCAGGGCCGCGCTGCTGACCTTTGATGATGGCTATGCCGAGCATTACGACCTGGTCTTCCCGGAACTGCACAAGCGCGGATTGCCCGGCTGCTTCTACCCGCCGCTCGCCCCGGTGCGCGAGCATCGGCTGCTGGATGTGAACCGCGTCCATTTCATCCTTGCCGCCACGTTGGACGATCCCTCCCGGGTCTCGGCGGTGATCGACGCGCGCGTGCGGGCCGAGGCGGCATCGCATGGGCTGGACAGCGTCGAGGTCTATCGGGCGGAATGGGCCAAGCCGAACCGCTTCGACGATGCCGAAACCATCTATATCAAGCGGATGCTGCAGACCGTCCTGCCCGAGGCGATGCGTCACGACATTGCCCGCGACCTCTTCGCCCGCTTCGTCACCACCGACGAGGCCGCCTTTGCCGCCGAGCTTTACATCACCGAGGACCAGGCGCGGCTGATGCAGTCCTGCGGCATGTCCTTCGGCTCCCACGGGGCAGAGCACCTGTGGCTGAACCGCATTTCCCCCGCGGAGCAGGCGGTCGAGATCGACCGTTCGCTGGCCTTCCTGCGTGACATCGGCGTGGGTGTCGATGAGGGATGGGTCATGTGCTATCCCTATGGCGGCTGGAACGAGTCGCTGCTCGAGGTGCTGCGCGCGCGCGGCTGCAGCGCCGGGTTGACCACCGAGGTCGCCACCGCCGAGATCGGCCTGAACGACCCGCTTCGGCTTCCCCGCTATGACACCAATGATTTCCCGCAGTAATCCGAGGCAATGCCTGCGCCCGATCTCTACCTGCCATCGAATGCCCAGACCCTGCTGGCGGCATTGGCCTCGGCGCTCGGGACGGAGCATCCGGCCGAGATCGTCTACCTGGATGACGACACCCCCCTGCCCGATTACGTGGCCGAGGGCATCCGCAAGCATTTCCCGCACCTGGCCTTCAGCCTGCGCTCGGACCGGGGGGCGATCGAGGAATTCGCCTCGCTGCCACGCCCGGTCCCCGACCTGGTCCGGCGCAATGTCGCGCCCGGCCTGCGCGGGCTCAACCGTCCCCATCACCGCCCGCCCGGCTGGCTCGGGCCGCGCTATCGCACCGCCTATATCTACCTGTCGGGAAACTTCGTCTCGAAGGCCCTGCGACGGCGCTGCGACACCATCGTCCTGCGCGAGGAAGGTCTGCCCAATTATCACAGCCTGCGCTTCGGACCCGGCAAGGCGCTGGTACGGATGGCCTTCGGCCTGTCCCCCCGTCACCAGATCATGGGCGAGGAAAGCTGGATCGACCGGATCGAGTTGAACCGCCCCGAGGACCTGCCCGCCAAGCTGCAGGCCAAGGCCCGCAAGATGACCTTTCCCGATCTGATGGCCCGGCTGCCCGAGGATGTTGCCCGCACCCTTGTCGGGATCTTCTGGGAGGGGCCGCCCCCTGCCCCGATCACCGGTGGCGCGCTTGTCCTGACCCAGCCCATCGACGCGATCGGCTTCTGCACGGCGTCGGAAAAGCGGGCGATCTATCGCAGCATCCGCCAGCGTCTGGCCGAGGCCGGTTTCGCCGTGGTGGTCAAGCGGCATCCGCGCGAAAGGGCCGAGCCCGCAGAGGACAGCGACGAGCTGGTCATTCCGCCCTTCTTCCCGATCGAGGCCTGGCCCTGGCTGGCGCTGCAGAAATTCGATCTGGCCGTGGCGCTCTGCACCGCCGCGCTGAACTCGATGGGCGGGCTGTTCAGCCATCGCCAGCTGCAACTGGTCGATCCCGGCCCCTTCGGTCGCAAGGAGCTGGGCAATTGGCAGGCACGGCTGGATGACTATTGCCGCGTCGCGGGCGGACCCGGTGGCGGCGAGGGCTGACAAGGGCCGCCGCATCCTGACGAGGACCCCAGACCGTCCTGTTGCCACGCATCTCGCGCTGCGCGACGACAGCATCCATGGCCGGCGAAGCCGACGGTGCCGCGCCTTGGGATGGCGGGCCTTATCTGCGACGCGGGGCAAGCCGACCGGCAAGCTGGGCGAAAGGACGGCGCAATAGCGCCAGACAGCCTAGGAAATCACCAAGCGGGCGCCGGTTTTCGGCGCCCGTTTTCATTTCTGTCAGGCCGGCGGCATCCAGAACCATTTCCCCGACGTCAACGGTTGGCTTGACATGACATCGGTGTCATGACATCAATGTCATAACGGAGGGAGAATCGGAGGGGAACTCGCCTTGGCCACGATCTACGATGTCGCGAAACAGGCGGGGGTCTCGCCCAAGACGGTCAGCCGGGTGCTGAACGGCGACGGGCCGGTCAATGCCGAGACGCGGCAGCTGGTCGAGGCGGCGATGGCGGAACTGGGCTATGTCCGCTCGAACGCCGCGCGGATGATGCGGGCGACGCGTTCGGGGCTGGTGGGGCTGGTGACCGGGGCGATCTCGACCTCGATCGATCCGACGCGGCCCACGGGCCTGCCGGATCTCTTCATCGTGCAGGGGGTTCAGGCGGTGCTGGCCAAGGCCGGCAAGACGCTGATGATCGCCGATACGGCCGGGCGGCAGGACAGCGTGCCGGGGCTGATGCGCACCTTTCTGGAGCACCGGGTCGAGGGGCTGATCTATGTCGCCGACCATCACAAGGAAATCGCCTCGCCCGGCGTGCCGTCGCAGGTGCCGCTGATACTGGCCAACTGCTTCGATGCCGCCGGCACCCCGGCGATCCTTCCCGATGACCGCGCCGGCCAGCGGGCGCTGACCGAAAGCCTGATGGCCGCCGGCCATGGCCGCATCGCCTATGTCACGCTGATGCGCGAGATGGTGGCGACGCGGTTGCGGCTTCAGGGCTATCACGACGCGCTGGCCGGGGCCGGGATCGCCGCCGATCCGGCGCTGGTCGCCGCCGGCTACCGCGAGGGATATGCGCAGGACGGCGCGCTGGTGGAAAACGCCATCGACGCGCTCTTGGCGCTGGACCAGCCGCCCACGGCCATCTGTTTCGGCAATGACGAGATGGCGATGCGCGGCTATGGCATCCTGCGCTCGCGCGGGCTGGCGATCCCCGATGACATCTCGGTTGCGGGCTATGACGATTACCGCGCCATCGCCGAAACCCTGTTCCCGCCGCTGACCACGGTCGAACTGGCCTATCGCCAGCTGGGCGAGGTCGCCGCCGCGCAATTGCTAGCCCGGATCGAGGGGCAAAGCGATCTGCCGCAGCAGACCTTGGTGCCCGGCCCGGTCCGCTGGCGCCAGTCTGTCCGACGCCTGACCGATTGACCCGACACACGACAATTCACCCCGAGGAGGAAGACATGAAACTGCTTGCGACCACGTCCGCCGCTGCCATCGCGCTGGCCACCCTGACCGGCGCCGCATCGGCCCAGACCCAGCTGACCATGTGGTATCACGGCGCCGGAAATGCCGTCGAGGCCGAGATCCTGAACGGCATCGTCAAGGATTTCAACGACAGCCAGACCGAGTTCCAGGTGGTGATCGAAAGCTTCCCGCAGAACAGCTACAACGACTCGGTCGTCGCCGCCGCTTTGGCCGGCAACCTGCCCGACATTCTGGACGTGGACGGGCCAAACATGCCGAACTGGGCCTGGGCCGGTTATCTTCAGCCGCTGCCCATCGACCAAGCCGCGATCGAGGGCTTTCTGCCCGGCGTGCTGGGCACCTGGAATGACCAGCTTTACTCGGTGGGCCTCTGGGATGCTGCCGTGGCGATGACCACGCGCCAGTCGACTCTTGATAAATACGAGATCCGTACACCGACGCTCGAGGAACCCTGGACTGCCGAGGAATTCGATGCCGCGCTGGAGAAGATCAAGGCATCGGGCGATTTCGCCTATCCGCTGGATCTGGGCATGGCCGACAAGGGCGAGTGGTATCCCTATGCCTTTGGCCCATTCCTGTGGAGCTTTGGCGGCGACATGGTGAACCGCGAGACCTATGACACGGCCGAGGGCGTCCTGAACGGCGATCCGGCGCTGGCCTTTGGCGACTGGTGGAAAAGCCTCTTCGACCGCGAGCTGGTGCCCGGCACCAGCCAGGACATGGCGGCCCATGACAACGGTTTCCAGAATGGCGACTATGCCATCACCTGGAACGGCAACTGGAAGGCGCTGCCCTATCTGGAGGCCTTCGACGACGTGGTCTTCCTGCCCGCGCCCGATTTTGGTGCCGGCTCGAAGATCGGCGCGGCCAGCTGGCAGTTCGCCATCTCGTCCAAGACCGAGCATCCCGACGGTGCCGCCGATTTCATCGAATTCGCCATTCAGGACAAGTACCTCGCCGCCTTCTCGGATGGCATCGGGCTGATCCCGCCGACCAAGGAAGCCGCAGCCATGAGCAAATACTATGCCCCCGGCGCGCCGATGGAGGTCTTCTACGATCTCAGCGAGGCGCAGGGGATGAAGCGTCCGGTGACGCCGGGCTACGTGGTCGAGGCGCTGGCCTTCCGCAAGGCGTTGACCGACATCGCCGACGGTGCCGATGTGGCCGATGCGCTGGATGCGGCGGTGGACGAGATCGACACCGATATCGAGCGCAACCAGGGCTACGGGCACTGACACCCCGGCGCGGCGGGTTTGCCCTGCCGCGCCCCCTCAATCGAAAGCAACTGCCATGTCCTCCAGACTGACCCGATCCAACCGGGCCGGATGGGCCTTCGCATTGCCGGGCTTTGGCCTGATCGCGGTGTTCATCATCCTGCCCTTCCTCTTCGCCTTCGGCCTGTCGCTGACCAACCAGCGGCTGGTCTCGCCGAACCCGACCGCCTATGTCGGCCTCGACAATTACCGCAATCTCCTCGGCATCGGCCTGCTGACGCTGGAACCCGAGCGCGACGAGGCCGGAGAGATCAAGCGCGACGAGGCCGGCGCGCCGGAATATCCGCGCGTCCGCTCGCTGACCCGCTCGGACGACTATCCGCAGTATCGCGGCATGACCGAGTGGTTCCGCTGGCAGTCGGGCGAGAATGCCAAGGTGGTGCTGGCCTCGGACGTGACCTTCTGGAAGGCGCTGGCCAACACGCTGCTGTTCGTCGCCGTGGTCGCCCCGCTGCAGGCCGGTCTGGCGCTGGGGCTGGCGCTGCTGATCAACCAGAAACTGCGCGGCATCAACGTCTTCCGCACGGTCTATTTCATGCCGGTCGTGGTCTCGATCGTGGTCGTCTCGCTGCTCTGGCGGTTCATCTATGACGGGCAGGACGGGCTGTTGAACAGCATGATTTCCAAGCTCAGCTTCGGCGCGCTGTCCGGCCATGACTGGCTGGGTGATCCGAATACCGCGCTGCCGGCGATCATGGCCATGTCAATCTGGCAAGCGGTGGGCTTTCACATGGTCATCTGGCTCGCGGGGCTGCAAACCATCTCGCCCACGCTCTACGAGGCCGCCGCCATCGAAGGTTCGTCCAAGTGGCAGACCTTCCGCTATGTCACCTGGCCCGGGCTCAGGAACACCGCCGTTCTGGTGCTGATCGTCATCACAATGCAGGCCTTTGCCCTCTTCGCGCAGATCGACGTGATGACCGATGGCGGCCCGCTGGATTCCACGCAGACGCTGGTCTTCCAGGCGGTCGAGCGCGGCTATGGCCGGCAGGACATCTCGGGCGGTTCGACCATCTCGGTCATTCTTTTCATCCTGGTGCTGGTGATCTCGCTGATCCAGCGCTGGCTGACACGGGAGCGGAACTGATGGCCACCATTTCCCATGACAATCACGGGCTGCGTCTGGCGCTGCGTTACCTGGTGCTGATCCTCGTGGCACTGATCTTCGTGCTGCCGCTTTTGTTCATGGTCGTCTCGAGCTTCAAGCCCGATGCACAGCTGCTGGACGACACCTCGTCCATGCGGGCCTTCCTGCCGGTGGGCGATCTGAGCCTGACGAACTATGCCGCCGCCTTCGACCGCGCGCCGATCCGCCTCTTCGTGATGAACTCGGTGCTGGTTACCGGGATCACCGTGGCGCTGTCGCTGCTGATCTGCTCGCTGGCGGCGTTTTCCTTCACCTTCCTCGACTGGACCGGCAAGGGGCTGCTGCTGTCGATCATCCTCGCCACGCTGATCGTGCCCTTCGAGACCATCGCCATCCCGCTTCTGATGATTTGTTCCAAGCTGCCATGGCTGGGTCTCGACGGCTTCGAATGGGGCTGGCTCAACAGCTATCGCGTGCAGATCATCCCCTGGATCGCCGACGGGCTGACGGTGTTCCTATTCGTGCAGTTCTTCAAGGACCTGCCGCGCGACCTGATCGAGGCCGCCCGCGCCGAGGGGGCAAGCTGGGGACAGGTCTATACCCGCGTGGTCATGCCGCTGTCCGGCCCGGTCATCGCCACCGCCGCGATTCTGAAATTCCTGGTCATGTACAACCAGTATCTCTGGCCGCTGATCGTGGTGCAGGAGGAAAGCTATCGCCCGGTGATGGTCGGCCTGCAGTATTTCTTCCAGCTCAACACCGCCTGGGGCGAGATCATGGCCTACCTGACCCTGATCACCGTGCCGGTGCTGGCCTTCTATCTTGTTCTGCAACGTTCGTTCATCGCCTCGATCGCCTCGACCGGCGTCAAGGGCTGAGCCTCAAGGATATCTGACATGACGATCAAACTGGAAAACGACTGGATCTGGGACAGCTGGTATGTCCATGACGGAGACCGCTGGCACGGCTATTTCCTGAAGGCGCCGAAATCCCTTGGCGATCCGCAGTTGCGCCATTTCAACGCCACGCAGGGCCATGCGGTCAGCGACGACCTGGTGAACTGGACGCATCTGGGCACCAGCCTGACCCCCGCCCCCAGCCCGGCCTGGGACGATTTCACCACCTGGACCGGCTCGGTCACCCGCGGCGATGACGGGCAATGGCACCTCTTCTACACCGGCACCTCGCGCGCGGATGAGGGGCTTTACCAGCGCATCGGCCATGCGGTCTCGGACGACCTGCACAACTGGACCCGCGTCGGCGACGGGCTGGCGCTGGACCTGGCCGGGCCTGGGGCCGAGGCCTACGAGGCCGAGCACGCCAAGGGCTTCTGGCACGACCGCGCCATGCGCGACCCCTGGGTCATGCGCGATCCCGAGGGCGCGGGCTGGCTGATGTATTTCACCGCCCGCGTGCCCGGCGTGGCCGAGGCCAATGCCGGCGGCGCCATCGGTTTCGCCACCTCGCCCGACCTGATGACCTGGACCCTGCAACCGCCGGTTTTCGCGGGCGATTACGGCCAGCTCGAGGTGCCGCAGGTGTTTCAAGCGCAAGGGCAATGGTATTGCCTTTTCTGCACCGCCGACGAGCATTTTTCGAAGGCGCGGGCGGCCGCGACCCCGGGCGGGCCGGTCACCGGCAACCACTACCTGATCGGCGACAGCCCGCGCGGTCCGTGGCGCGTGGCCGATGGCTTCCTCGACGGCGTGCTGCCCTGCCGCCGCTATGCCGCGCGGATCGTCGAGACCGATCAGGGCCTGCGCATCCTCGGCTTTGCCGACCACACGCCCGGCGGCTTCGGCGGCTATGTCATGGACCCCGAGCCCGTGGCGATCGGCCGCGATGGCCTGCTCAGGGTCGAACCCCTTACCGAAACGGCGGAGTAGACCATGGCCCATGTTTCCCTGAAGAACGTCCGCAAGAGCTTTGGCGCCACCGATGTGATCAAGGGCGTCGATCTGGAGATCGAGGATGGCGAGTTCACCGTCTTCGTCGGCCCGTCGGGCTGCGGGAAATCGACCCTGCTGCGCATGATCTCGGGGCTGGAGGATATTTCCTCCGGCACGCTGGAGATCGATGGCAAGGTGGTGAACGACATCCAGCCCGCCGATCGCGGCATCGCCATGGTGTTCCAGTCCTATGCCATCTTCCCGCATATGACGGTGCGCGAGAACATGGGCTTCGGCCTGACCATCGCCCGCGCCTCGAAGGCCGAGAAAGAGGCCAAGGTGCAGGAGGCCGCGCGCATCCTGCAGATGGAGCATCTTCTGGATCGCCGTCCCAGCCAGCTCTCGGGCGGCCAGCGCCAGCGCGTCGCCATCGGCCGCGCCATCGTCAGGAAGCCCAAGGTGTTCCTGTTCGATGAGCCGCTGTCGAACCTCGACGCCGCGCTGCGCATGGATATGCGGCTCGAGATCGGCAAGCTGCACCAGCAACTGGGCGCCTCGATGATCTATGTCACCCATGACCAGGTCGAGGCGATGACGCTGGCCGACAAGATCGTGGTCCTGAAGGATGGCGAGGTGCAGCAGGTCGGATCACCGATGGACCTCTATCACCGCCCCGCCAACCGCTTCGTCGCCGGCTTCCTCGGTTCGCCCAAGATGAACTTCATCCCGGTCGAGGTGATGCAGACGGGCGAGGGACAGGCGCAGGTCCGCAGCGCCTCGCTGGACCCGATCACCGTGCCGATGGCCCATGCGGGCGTGAAGGCGGGGGGCAAGGCGGCGCTGGGGCTGCGGCCGCAATACCTGAAACCCGCCGATCCGGCGCGGGCCATGCTGCACGGCAAGGTCGCGTTGACCGAGCGGCTGGGGACCGAGACGGTGGTCGATGTGACCCTGCGCGACGGCAGCCAGATCATCGCCGCCATCGCCGAGGACCGGGTGATGCGGGCGGGCGAGGAAATCGGTTTCGATTTTGATCCGGCGGCGACGCATCTTTTCGCCGAGTAAATATCGGGGCGGCGCATTGGTCGCGCCACCATGCCAGACCTGACGGCATCGAGGGGGGATCAGCCTTGAAGCTCTTGGTCATGACGAGCGAATCTGATCTGCCATAGGTTGCATTTCATGCAACACGCCCCGCGCCCGCCGGATCAACCGGCGGGCGCGTTTTGTCAAGATGGCCGGGCGCCTGTCACTTGGCCGAATATGATCAATTGTTCTAACCATACCAAGGCACTGGCGACAGAATGTCACAGGACCCAGGGCGGAACGGCTGCTAATTGCGATCCGCAAGTCAGATCAAGGGCTTGACCACAGCGACCGCGGCACCGGCCCGATGCCGCGCATCGTCATCCCTCAGGAACAACCTCAGCTTGCACGTTGACGCAAGGTAAGCCACTCATTAACGAGTATTAACATTGGCGTCTGCATATGAAATATCTCATCGATATTTTGGGACCGTCGGGGGGTGGCTGAAGCAATGAGTGACCTGGTCAAGAGTACCCACTTCACCACCTTCTTCCGCGGTTTCGATCCACATGCGGAACGTTGCCATCCCGGCATCTGATGCGTGCCGGAACGCAAACGCCTGAACCAACAGCAGCCCCCGTGTAAAACCGGAACCTCGACATGCCTCCTATCGATCCCACCAATGTCACCAGCCCGACGACTGCCACGATCAATGATACGCAGGCAGTTGGATCCTATGCCGGCGTTCCCCAGCACGTCATCATCGATGGACGGGACTTCCTGATCGTCGATGCCGACGCGAATGGTGTCGCGATCTTCAACATCGATTCGGCCACTGGCGCGCTGAGCGCGACGCCGACCTATCTGACCTGGCCGATTGCTGCTTCGGAATATGAGGCCGGCGACTACGACCAGTTCAGGTTCTTTACCAGCCCGGACGGCACCAAGGTGACGGGCTTCGATGGTGACAGCAGAGGTGTTGCTGCCCTGACCTACAACAAGACGACCTCGACCTGGTCGGTTTCCTATGACCCCGGGGGCGCTGCTGGCGGTGTCACCGGCAATCCGATGGATTTCGAGGCCTTCCAGACGACCAATGGCAATGTCTACGGATACGGCGCCTCGCCGACCGACCAGGTCTTCACCAAGTACCAGTGGAACTGGGACACCAATTCGTGGTCACCGACCGGAACAAGCTTCACCAGCCCCATCGGCGCGACGGCTGACACCACGGCGACCAGAATGGTCACAGGCCCCGACGGGTCGCAGTATTTGGTGAACTTCAGCTCCGCCGGCTTTCCGTTGATCGAGAACACCTACATCTACCAGATCGATGCGACGACCGGCAATTACATCCCGGGTTCGGCCATTCGGGTCCCGACCTCGACCGCGGCCAGCGGCACGGGCCGACTCGGCGCGCTGACACGGGGTGAGGTCTCCATAGATCCCTATGGCAACATGGTCTTCAACAGCACGAACGGTGTGCAGGTGATCAACCCCCATACCGGGGCTTTCCTGTATGAGGACCACCCGGGCGGCACCGGCGGAACCACGTTCCATTACGGCAGCGATCTCATCTATGGCGAGGATGGTTACGTCTATGTCGTGGGCCGCGATGGCAACCAGCAGCTTCAGACCAAGGTCTACCAGATCAGCAGCACCGGGACCTGGAGTTTCGTCAGCCAGGGAACCGACACGACCTCGGGCATTACCTGGACGGGCGTAACCAGCGGGTCGTATCCAGAATCCAGCAACGATGTCACGACGCTGTCGAGTGGCGTGAAGATGATCTACACGACGCAGGAACTGGGGGCCAACGGGCCGGTGACCCAGGTCGCGGCGCAGGTCTCGAACATCGGCGAGCTTCCGACCCCTGTCTGCTTCGTCTCGGGAACGCTGATCGAGACCATTCAGGGCCTGAAACCGGTCGAGCAGCTGCAAACCGGCGACATGGTGCGCACCAAGGATAACGGCTACAAGCCGATCCTGTGGATCGGGTCGCAGACGGTCGCCCTCGCCGGGCAGCCCGACGAGCGGTTCCTGCCGGTGCGGATCAGTGCGGGTGCCCTGGGCAAGGGCTTTCCCGAACGGGATCTCTATGTCTCGCAGCAGCACCGGATCCTGGTCAGGTCGCGGATCGTCCGCAACGTGATCGGCACTGACGAGGCGCTGGTCCCCGCCAAGAAGCTGCTGGACGCCGAGGGCATCGACCTGGTGACGGATTGCGACGAGGTGACCTATATCCACATCCTCTTCGACCAGCACGAGATCGTCTATTCGAACGGCGCCGAGACTGAGTCCTTCTATACCGGCCCCTGCGCGCTGGAGACGATCGGCGCCGAGGCCCGGGCCGAGGTGATGGCGCTGTTCCCCGAACTTGCGGATGCCACCTACAAGGCACCCACGGCGCGGATCTTCCCTCCGGGGAAGCTCTGCAACAAGCTGGCGATGCGGCACGCCAAGAACAAGGTGGCGCTTTACTCGCTGCAGTAAGGCGTACCTGCGGGCGGGGATCGACGGAAAGCACAAGACCGTACCGGGAAAGAAGGCCCGGTACGGTTTGAACGTTTCGGCAAGATCATCCCTGCCCGCGCCGCCTAGCCCGCGTGGAACACGAAGGACCGCATCGAGACCGAACCGAGATCGATGGCATCGGTCATGAAGGTCAGGCGGTCAGCCTTGTCCGAGGCGCCGGCGATGGTCAGCGCGGGCATGTAGTGATCGACCGTCGGATGGGCCATCGGCAGCAGCGATCCCAGCCTGTTCGTATCGGCCAGCGCGGCGAAGTCACGATCCTCGAGCCGGCTGGTGAACAGCTGGTCAAACTCCAGCGCGAAATCCTGCGGCGCGCCGCCGGGGCGCATCAGGCGCAGGTTGTGCACCACGTTGCCCGAACCAAGGATCAGCACGCCGCGATCGCGCAGTTGCGACAGGGTGCGCCCGACCTCGAGCTGATGATCCAGCCCGCGCGACATGTCGATCGAGACCTGGAACACCGGCACATTCGCCTCGGGATAAAGGAAGCGCAGCACCGCCCAGGCCCCGTGATCCAGACCCCAAGTGTCATCCTCGGCGGCGTGATGGCTGGCCAGAAGGCTGGCCACCTCGCGCGCCAGTTCGGGATTGCCGGGGGCGGGATAGGTCATTTCATACAAGGGCTGCGGGAATCCGTAGAAGTCATGGATGGTCTTGGGCAGGGCCGAGACATCGACCAGCGTGGTGCCGCGCGTCATCCAATGGGCCGAGACGACGAGGATGGCGGCAGGCTGCGGCAGGCTTTGCCCCAGCGTCGTCCAGGCGCGGCTGTAGGCGGTATCATTCAGCGCGTTCATCGGGCTGCCATGACCCAGGAACACCACCGGCATCCGCGCCGAAGGGGCCAGCCGGTCGCGCAGGGCGTGAAGATCGTGGATCGCACTCATCGTCTGTCCTTTCGGGGGAAGGGGCCGCCTCCACCGAGGCGGCCAGAGGAGATCAGGCCGTGGCAAGCGCCGGGGCCGAGGGCTTCAGCGCCAGCGCTCCGCTGCCCAGAAGCGCGATGACAGCATTGATGATGACCCAGAACAGCGGGAATTCCCAGCCACCGCCCTCGCCCGAGAACAGCCAGCCATTGCCGGCATGCACCCAGACCGCACCCAGCAGCACCGGGATCAGCGCCAGCGCCACGGCCCGCGTGCCGATGCCCAGCACCAGCGCCAGGCCGCCGGCCAGTTCGGCGAAGATGGTCAGGTAGGCGACAAAGCCGGGCAGGCCGAGGCTTCCGAAATAGCCAACCGTGCCGGGGATGGTGAAGACCAGCACTTTCAAGAAGCCATGGGCGATGAACAGGGCGCCGCTGGAAACGCGCAACACCAGCGCGGCGATATCGGTGGTCGAGGTCATGTCGGGTTCCTTTTGGGGGGCGCCGTCTGGCGGCGGGATGATGTGATGAGCGGAAGATAGCGCTTGACCATTCATCCTGAAATGGCGTCATTGCGGAATGACTATCCCTGATCTGTTCCGAATTGATCCGCCATGGATTTGATCGACGCGCTGAAGGCCTTTGTCGCGACCGCCCAGACCGGTTCCTTCACCGCGGCGGCGGGGCAACTGGGTGTCTCGAACCGGCTAACCTCGAAATACGTGGCCGAGCTCGAGGCGCGGTTGGGGGTGCGGCTGTTGCAGCGCACCACCCGCAAGGTCGGGCTGACCCCGGCGGGCGCGGATCTGCTGGCCCGCGCCCCGGCGCTGCTCGACGATCTGGACGAGCTGATCGGCGAGGTGTCCGAGGGGTCGAAGGGCTTCTCGGGGGTGATCCGGGTCTCGGCCCCGGTGACCTTCGGCGAGATCTGGGTGAGCGGGATGCTGGAACGCTTTGCCCGTCCGCACCCGGCCCTGTCCTTCGACCTGCGGCTGAACGACCGGCATGTCGACCTGGCGAGCGAAGGGATCGACCTCGCCTTCCGCATGGGACAGAGCCAGACGCAATCGCTGAAGGCTCGCAGGCTGGGCCGGTTCCAGTCGATGGTCGCGGCCAGCCCCGACTACCTGGCGCGGCGCGGGATGCCGCAGGTTCCGGCCGATCTCGCGGCGCATGACTGCATCATCGACAGCAACCGCCGCAGCCCCCGGCGATGGGTGCTGGGCGAGGGCAAGGGGGCCAGCGAGGTCTTGGTGAGCGGGCGGTTCCAGGTGAACTCTGCCCGGGCGGCGGTCGAACTGGCGGTCCGGGGACAGGGGCTGGCCTTCGTCCCGCGCTTTGCGCTGCACGATGCGCTGGCGGCGGGGCTGTTGCTGCCGGTCCTGCCCGATCACCCCGGCGAGGCCATCCCGCTGAGCGCGGTCTACCTGGAGGGTCGCGTCCTGCCGCGCAAGATCCGCGCCCTGATCGACTTCGCCGCCGAGGATATCCGGCAGGCGGATATCCTCTAGACCCGTCAGTTGGACAGCGCCGAATAGACCCCGCCCCGTTCGACAAGCTCGGCATGAGAGCCCAGTTCGACAATCCGCCCCTGCTGCATGACGACGATGCGGTCGGCATTGCGGATCGTGCCAAGCCGGTGCGCGATGACCAGCGTAGTGCGGCCGACCGACAGCCGGTCCAGCGCCTGCTGGATCTCGCGCTCGGTCTGGCTGTCCAACGCGCTGGTCGCCTCGTCGAGGATCATGATCGGCGGGTTCTTCAGGAAGGCGCGGGCAATGGCGACACGCTGGCGCTGACCGCCCGACAGCATCACCCCGCGTTCGCCCACGACCGTCTCCAGCCCCTCGGGCAGCGTTTCGATCAGAGATGTCAGTTGCGCCTGTGCGGCGGCCTGCCGGATCTCGTCCTCGGAGGCGCCAAGCCGGCCATAGGCGATATTCTCCCGCAGCGTGCCGCCGAACAGGAACACGTCCTGGCTGACAAGCCCGATCTGGCGGCGCAGCCCGTTCAGGCGCATCTGCGGCAGCGCGATGCCGTCGATGCTGATCGAACCGGAGGTCGGCTCGTAAAAGCGCGGCAGCAGTGCCAGCAACGTGGTCTTGCCGGCACCCGACGGCCCGACAAAGGCCACGGTCTCGCCGGCGCGGATGTCGAGGGTGATCGCCTCCAGCACCGGCCGGTTCTCATAGGCGAAGTTCACATCGTCAAAGCGGATGGCTCCGCGCAGGGCCGGTGCCTCGATCGCATCCGGGGCGTCGGCGATCTCGGGCTCGGTCGCCAGCAATTCCTGGTAACGGCGAAAGCCGGCGATGCCGCGCGGATAGGTCTCGATCACCGCAGCGATCTTTTCCAGCGGGCGGTAGAAGACGCCCACCAGCAGCAGGAAGCCGACGAAGCCGCCGGTGGTCAGCGCGCCCGACAGCACGAAGCCCGCGCCCACCACCATGACGATGACCTGCACCAGCCGCAGGCCGAGATATTGCAGGGCACTCGACGCCGCCATGATGCGATAGGCGTCCAGCTTGGCCTGCCGGTAGCGCGCATTGTCGCTGGAAAAGAGGTCGCTCTCGTGGCTCTCGTTGCCAAAGGCCTGCACCACGCGCACGCCGCCAAGCGCCTCTTCCAGCCGAACGTTGAAATCCCCTACCCGGGCATAGATCGCCCGCCAGGTTCGCGTCATCCGCCCGCCATAGAGGATGACCAGAGCCAGCATGGCGGGGACGATCAGCGCGACGATCAGCGCCAGTTGCGGGTTGATCCAGAACATCAGCGCGAAGGCCCCGACAAAGGTCATCAGCGCGATGAAGGCATCCTCGGGACCGTGATGGGCGACCTCGCCGATCTCCTCGAGATCGCGGGTGACGCGGGCGACCAGCTTGCCGGTGCGGGTGCGGTCATACCAGCGCCAGCTGAGCCGGGTCAGGTGGTCAAAGGCCCGGGCGCGCATCTCGGTCTCGATGTTGATCCCGAGCTTGTGTCCCCAATAGATCACCACCGTCAGCAATCCCGCATTCACCGCGTAAAGCACCAGGAGGCCCACGGCGGCCAGCACGGTCAGCGACCAGTCGCCGCGTGGCAAGAGGTCGTCGATGAAGGCGGTGATGGCCAGCGGGAAGGCCAGTTCCAGCAGGCCCGACAGCACCGCGCAGCCGAAATCCAGCCAGAAGAGTCCCATGAAAGGGCGGTAATAGGAAAAGAAGTCACGCAGCATGGGGCCTCAGAGGGGAATGGCGATGGGCGCGCCATCGGGCTTGGACAGGACCTGCATGGGCAAGCCATAGATCTTTTGCAACATCGGCGGGGTCATCAGGTCAGCCGGTGTGCCCTGCAGGACCAGCCGGCCACCCTTCAGCGCAACGACATGGTCGCAGAACCGGGCCGCCATGTTCACCTCGTGCAGCACGATCACGGCACTGCGGCCAAGCTCGCGGCACATGCGCTGGACCAGCGACAGCACCTCGACCTGATGAGCGATGTCGAGCGCGCTGATCGGTTCATCCAGCAAAAGCGTACCGGCCTGTTGCGCCACCATCATCGCCAGCCAGACGCGCTGGCGCTCGCCGCCCGACAGGGTATCGACCAGCCGGTCGGCGAAGGGTGTGACGCCGCATTCGGCCATCGCCTCCGCGACCGCCGCGTGATCCCCTGGGCCAAAGCGCCCCAGCGCGCCGTGCCAGGGATAGCGGCCAAGCGCCACGAGTTCGCGCACCAGCATCCCCTCGGCGGGCGGGGTCGTCTGCGGCAGGAAGGCCAGCCGGCGGGCATAGTCGCGGGCGGGCCAGTCGGACAGCGCGCGCCCCTCGAAGCTGACGCTGCCCGTGCCGGCGATCTGGCGGGCCAGCACCTTGAGCAGCGTCGACTTGCCCGAGCCGTTATGGCCGATCAGCGCGACAGCCTGACCGGCGGGCAGATCCAGGGTGATCTCGTCCAGCAGCCGGCGGCCCGGCACGTCAACGGCGAGATTGCGAAGGGAAAACAGCGTCATCGCGCGGGCCTCATCATCAGCCAGATCAGCCAGGGCGCGCCGATCAGCGACGCGAACAGCCCAAGCGGCAATTCATAGGGAAAGCCGGCCATGCGCGCACCGAAATCGGCGGCCAGCATCAGGCCGGCACCGATCAGCGCCGCGCCGGTCAGGTGGTCCTGTGGCCGCGCGAGCCCAAGCCGCCGCGCCATATGCGGCGCCACGAGGCCAACAAAGCTGAGCGGCCCGATCAGCACCGTCGCCGCGCCGGTCGCAAGGCCGGCCAGCACGATCAGCAAGGCCTGCGCCCGTCGCACCGGCATCCCGACACCGCCGGCCACCGCGATCCCCAGCGGCAAGAGACCCAGCCAGCGCCGCACCGTCAGGGACATCAGCCACAGGGCCAGCGCAACGCCAGCCAGCGACAGCGCGCCCGGCATCTCGACCGCCGAAGAGGAACCGCTGAGCCAGGCGAGGATCGCCCAGGCCTTGGCATCGCCGCGCGCCATCATCGCGGCCAGCACGGCGGATGCCAGCGCCGAGACCGCGATGCCGGCCAGCAGGATCCGCTCGGGCGGCATGTCGCGGCGGCTGACATAGCTGGTCAGCAGGACCAGCGCCAGCGCCGCACCGGCCATTGCGCCCGCGACCAGTTGCGGTGCCGTGGGGGCGGCGACCAAGTAGATCATGGCCGCAAAGCCAAGCGAGGCCCCGCCCGAGACGCCCAGCACCTCGGGCGAGGCCAGCGGGTTGGCGGTCAGGCGCTGCAGGATCGCGCCGGCAAGGCCAAGCGCCGCGCCCGCCGAGACCGCCGCGATCAGACGCGGCAGGCGCATGGGCAGGAAGGCAGTGAAGCTGCTCCAGTCGAGCACCGCCCATCCCCCCGGCACGCGGCCGATCCAGACCAGAACCAGCGCCGCGGCCACCAGTGCAGCGGCCATCCCGATCAGCAGCGGCCCTGCCCGGTTGCGGCGCGGGACCGGACCCTCGGACGCCTCGGCTCCTGGTGGGGTCGAGCCGCGCAGCCGCGGCAATAGCCAGATCAGCAGCGGGCCGCCGATCAGCCCGGTCAGCGCACCAGTTGGGTACATCTCGCCGGTCTGACCCGCGACCAGGAGGACCAGACCGTCGGCCAGCGACAGGACCAGCGCGCCCAAGAGCGGCGACAACGCAAGCACCTGACCGACGCCGCGCGCGCCAAGGCTGCGGGCCAGGGCCGGCGCTGCCAGACCGACAAAGGCGATCAGGCCTAGCTCGGCAGAGACGCAGGCCGCCAGCCAGACCGCCAGCATCACCGCCACCAGCCGGATCAGCGCGATGTTCAGGCCCAGCCAGGCGGCTCCCTCGGCCCCCAGAGACAGCACCCGCAACGGTCGCGCCAGCAGGGCCGCACCCACCGCCCCCACCAGCAGGACCAGCGCAAGGCCGCGCACGCCGGACCAGTCCTGCTGCACCAGCGAGCCGCCGTTCCAGATGACCAGCGACAGCAGGTATTCGCCCTGCGCCAGCGTGACGGCGGTGGCGATGGCGCTGGCGGTCATGCCGACCAGCATCCCGGCGATGACCATGGTCACCGGCGCGAAGGCCCGACGCGCGCCCACGGCCAGCACCACCGCAGCGGCCAGCCCCGCCCCCGCCATGGCCACTGGCCAGCGCCCCGTGGCCAGCAGATCGGGCGCAAGGATGGTCGCAAGCACCAGCGCCAACTGCGCGCCGCCCGAGATGCCCAAGGTGGTCGGGTCGGCAACCGGGTTGCGCAGCACCACCTGCAGGATCCCACCACAGAGGCCAAGCGCCGCCCCGGCGATCAGCGCGATGACCCCGCGCGGCATCAGCCCGAAAAACAGGCGGATCTGGTCAAGGCTCATTGCCCCGACCGGCAGTCCTGCGCCCGACCACTCGGCCATGGGCAGCAGGGCCGTGGCAGCGGCAAACCACAATCCGAACGCGATGAGGCCCATCACGGGCAACCCTATCAGGACCCGCCGTCTCATATCGCTGCAACCGGTCCCGCCGCGAAGGCCTCTGCCAGGTGCCGCGCGAAGCGCAGCGCCGAGGGGACGGCGCCAAAGGCGTTCATGCGCGGCAAATGGTAAAGCCGTCCCCCGGCGACGGCGGGTAGCCTCTGCCACAACACGCTGCGCGCCAGCCCGTGCCGCGCCTGCGGTGGAACATCACCGATCACGACCAGCCGCGCATCCGGCATCCCGGCTAGACGGTCGATCGGCACCGGGGCCAGAAAACTGAAGGCCGTGGCCTCGCCCCAGGCATTGGTCAGCCCGAGCCGGGCCAACGTGCTGCCAAAGAGGCTGTCGAAGCCGAAGACCCGGATATGCCGCGCATCGCCGATATTGATCAGGCAGACCGGCCGGTCGGCATGGCCGGCCAGCGCCGTCCGCTGCCGGTCGAAGGCGGCATTTGCTTCATCCGTGGCCCGATCTGCCGCCGACGCATCATCAAGCGCGGCGGCAAGGTCATAGAGCGCCGCCATGGCCTTCGGCAGCGGCGGCTGACCCGGATCAAAGAAGGGCAGGCTCAGCACCGGGGCCAGCGGCTCCAGCCGGTGCTGATAGCCGGTGTAATAGGGCGAGCTCAGGATCAGGTCCGGGCGCACCAGCTGAAGCAGTTCGAAATTCGGCGCGCCGCGCAGGCCCAGGTCGGTGACATCGGCGGGGATCTGTGGCTCGACCGCGTCCTGCCGAAAGCGGATCAACTCGCAGGCCGCGACCGGCATATGGCCAAGCGCCACCGCCGTTTCCAGCATCGCCCAGTCAATCGCCGCCAGTCTCGGGCCGGCCGGAGTTGCGGCCCGCAAAGGCAGGCCCGCCGCCAGCACGAGGCCGGCGGCGGTCAGGATGGCACGTCGGTCGGGCCGGAAGCGTATCGCCCGCCCGGTTACCACTTGTAGGTGACTTTGGCCGCGATGGTCCGGCCCTCGCCATAGGAGCAATAGGAGAAGCCGCAGGCACCGACATAGACCTCGTCGGTCAGGTTCGCGATGTTCAGCGACGCTTCCATGTTCTCGCGCTGATAGCTGGCGCTCAGGTCAACCAGCGTCACGCTGTCAAGCTCGGCCGAGTTGGCGTTGTCGATGAAACGGGTGCCGATGTAGCGGACACCACCGCCGGCGCGGAAGCCGTTGCCGAAATCGCGGTCAAGCCATAGGTTCGCCAGATGGTTCGGGGCGTCGGCCATTTCCTTGCCGCTGATCGGATCACCGGCCGGGGCGATCTGCTCGGTCTTGTTATAGGCATAGCCGCCGCGCAGCCGCCAGCCGTCGGAGAGTTCGGCCGTGGCCTCCAGTTCGAAGCCGCGCGACTTGACCTCGCCGACCTGGCGCAGCCCCTGCACCGTCACCCCGTCGACGACTTCGGTCACCCCGCGGGTCAGGTTGGTCTGCCGCAGGTCATAGACCGAGGCGGTGATCAGCCCGACAAAGGCGGTCGGCTGATACTTGATGCCGGCTTCCCACTGCTCGCCCTCGGTCGGCTTCAGCACCTCGCCGTCCAGGTTGACGCCGGCCTGCGGATCGAACGAGGTCGAATAGCTGAGATAGGGCATCAGGCCATTCGCCATGACATAGGACAGCCCGGCCCGGCCCGTCACCTGATTGTCCTTGAATTCGGAGACGCTGCCATAGCGTTCGCCGCTCTGCTCGACCCAGTCATAGCGCAGGCCGAGCGATCCGCGCCAATTGCCATAGGAAACCTCGTCCTGCGCATAGACGCCGACCTGCCGCAGCAGCACCGGCCCGGCATTCGGCGGGCCAAAGGGGATCTGACCGCCGGCGTAATAATCGGGATCGCTCAGGTCCAGATTGGATGCCGTGCCGAACTGGCTGCTTTCATAGGCATCGTATTTCCGCGCATCCACGCCGAACAGCAGCCGGTGGCTTGCCTGCCCCGTGACGACCTCGCCCGACAGGCGCGTGTCGACGCTGATGGTCTCGCTTTCCTCCGATTGCCGACTGGACCCGCGGCTGATCGTGTCGGCGTCGATCATCGCGATCGCGTAGGTGCTTTGGTAATCCCAATCGAATTTCTCGTAGCGGAAGCCCTGGCTCAGCTTCCAGCCATTGTCCAACTCGTGCCCGATCTCGACACCGATGGTGTAGAGCCTGCGGTCGCTGTCATCCCAGTCCTTCTGCCCGGTATAAAGCTCGCGCAGCGCCTCGCCGTCGCCGACCTGTGTCAGCGCATAGGGAACGCCGGTCGGCGACATCGGCTTGTCCTTGGTGTAGGAAGCCAGGAAATCGATGGTGGTGGCGGCGCTGGGGGTCCAGCGCACGGCGCCGGCCAGATAGCCACCCTTGTCGGTCAGATCCTCGATCTGGGTCGAGCTGTCGCGGCCGATCCCGGTCAGGCGGAAGGCCGTCTGGTCATTGGCAGCCCGGTTCACGTCGAAGAACAGCTGGCTGCTGCCATTGCTGTCATAGCCCAGGCCGATCTCGCTGGCCTCGGTGAAATTGGCCCGCTTCTGCACCATGTTGATGACACCGAGCGGCGAGCCGGCCCCGTAGAGCGAGGACGAGGGGCCGCGCACCACCTCGATCTGCTGCATGCCGTAAAGCTCTTGCCCGACCGCCCCGAAATAGCGGCCTTGCCGCAACCCGTTCACATATTGCGCGCTATCGGCCTTGAAGCCGCGGATATAGGGCGTGTCAAAGCGCGGATCGGTGCCGAAGGGTTCGGCCAGAATGCCCGCGCTGTAGCCCAAGGCCTGGCCCAGGTTCTCGGCACCCTGCGCCTCGATCTGGCTGGTGGTGATGACCGAGACCGACTGCTGCATCTCGGCGATCGGCGTATCGGTCTTGGTTGCCGCCTGCGAATAGTCGCTGAGGAAACCTTCGGGCTCGACCGAGGTGTCGGTCGTGGCGGTCAGGGTGATCCCGTCCAGAACGATGGTCTGGGCGGCCTCCTGGGCCTGGGCGGTTGCCGTCCCGATGGCCAGCGCGCTGGCACCGAGCAGAACGGCTGAATGAAGCTTGAGATGCATGATGGCTTGTCCCTTGACCCGTGTTTCTTTATCCCTGACCAAAACAATCAGATAAAGTCAATTGCCCATCTTACGAGCAACTGCCCAGCATGGCCGGTTTTGTTGATTGAAACACTAAAGTTTTGGAGGCGACCGGGATGAGACAGGAAGAGGGCAGAGCGTGAGCCACCATCGAAGCCATCGTCGTCTTGGGCTGATTCGGCGCGGTTCGGGGGCAGCCATCGCCGCGCTGCAGGCGCGCGCAGCCGCGTGGGACGTGCCGCTGAGCGAGCACGAGAACGGTCTCAGCCTGTCCGTCTGGGGCAGCGAGTTGCGGCTGACCCACGAGCAGTCCGAGCTGCGGATCGAGCTTCTGGCGCCCGAAGAACGTCTGACCGGTGTGCTGCGCGACAGCGCGACGGAGCTCTTTGCCGAGGTCGGCATCAGCGTCGAATGGGATGATCTCGAGGTCGGGGCGCTGGCGCCGGGCCTGTCGCTGATGCGCGTCCTGTCGGTCACCCGGCCAAGCCCGAACTTCCTCCGCGTCTGGCTGGCGGGCGCGGATGCGGCGCGACTGGCGACCGGCGGATTGCATTTTCGCCTGCTTCTGCCGCCCGCCGGGCGCGACCCGGCCTGGCCCCGCGTCGGCCCGACCGGGCGCACGGTCTGGCCCGAAGGCGCCGACGCCCTGCATCGACCTGTCTACACGGTGCTGAACCAAGAGGGCTGCTGGCTCGATTTCGACATCTTCCGCCATGCCGACAGCCCGACCTGTCACTGGGCCGAAGGCGATCCCGTCGGACAGACGATCGGGGTGATGGGGCCGGGCGGTGGTGCCTGCCCCGAGGCGGATCGCCTCTGGCTCTATGGCGACGCAACCGCGCTACCCGCAATCACCCGGATGATGCGGCTTGCCCGAGGCCGGGTCTCGGCAATGATCGACTGCCATCCCGAGGATCTGGGCGAATTGGCCGGCGACCCGCGCGTCAAAACCGGCAGCGACCTGCTGGGCGCGCTGCGCCGGCAGGGCGCAATTGGCGATGGCGATGTCATCTGGTTCGCGGCCGGGGCGAAGGACGCCACAGCCGCCCGCGTCATCCTGAAGGATGCCGGGGTTCCGAAACGGCAATGCATCGTTGCGGCCTACTGGTCGTAGGCCGGGCACCGACCGTCGGGAGCACGACCGACATCGCCTTCGTCGCGATGCTGGTGATCGCCGCCCTGTGGCAGAAACTTCGCAGCTAGCCCGGCACCACATCATCCCGCACCGCGGCGGATGATCCGCGTTCGATGAATTCGGACGGCAGCAGCACCCGGCTCTCCGCGATCGGCAGTCCCCTGAGTCGCCGCACCAGAAGCTCGGCGGCGATGCGGCCCTGCGCCTCGGCCTCGATGCGAACCGTGGTCAAAGGCGGGGCGATCGAGGCGGCGAAGGGCAGGTCGTCGAAGCCGATCACCGAGACATCCTGCGGCACCGACAGCCCCAGCGCGGCCAGCGCGCCGATAACGCCAAGCGCAATCGTGTCATTGCCGGCAAAGATCGCGGTGATGTCCGGATGCTCTGCCATCAGCTGAAGCGTCGCCGCATGTCCGCTCTCGGCGCTGAAATCGGCATGGACGATGGCGCTCTCCTCCATCGTGACGCCTTGCGCCGCCAGCGCGCTGCGCAGATCACGCAACCGGCCTTCGGTGGCGGCGAAGTCGATCTTCGAGAAGGGGATGCAGCCGATCCGCCGATGGCCAAGCCCGACCACATGGGCGGCGGCCTTCAGGCTGCTCTCGACGATGGTCGAGGAGACGGCGATTTCCTTGGGATGGCCGATCGAGCCGATCAGCACCATGGGAAAGCCGCTGTCGATCAGGTCGGTCAGGTCCTTGTCCGAGGCGCTGGGGCTGAGCACCAGCAGACCGTCGATGCGCCGCGAAACGACCAGGTCGTTATAGGGGTTCACCCCCTCGCGGCGCTGGAAGGTCTCCAAGAGCAGGCTCAGCCCCTCGCGCCGCAGCACCTCGGCAATGGCGTAATGCAGCAGGGGGATGAAGCCGTCGACGCGCAGCGAGGCGGTTTCGGTGATCAGCAGACCGACGGTATCGGTGGTCCCCTTCTTCAGCATCACCGCCGCGGAATTGGGCCGGTAGCCAAGGATCTGCGCCGCCTTGCGGACCTTGTCCTTGGTCTCGTCGCTGAGGCTGACCGCGTTCGAGCCGTTCAGCACATGCGACACGGTCGAGCGCGAGACGCCGGCCAGCTTGGCAACATCATAGCTTGAGGGTGATTTTCCGTTCATATGCGGCAAGTACCAGTAAAACACGTGTTAGTCAAACCTTTGGATTGACTCGACGGGGCGAATCACGCATTACTAACACGTGTTAGCAACTCGCCGAGCCGCTTTCGGCGCATCGCAGCACCTCACGGGAGGGGAAATCATGACCGCGCGAGCCGACCTTGTGTCGCATCGAGAAAGCATGCCCGAAAGCCGCCGCCGCAGCGCCCTGCGCCGCAAGGAGGCCATCGTCGGCTACCTGTTCATCCTGCCGGCGCTGATCGGCCTGATCCTGTTCTATGTCCTGCCGACGCTGCGCGCGGCGCAGATCAGCATGACCAGTTGGAACCTGATGCGCCCGGCGAAATGGGTGGGGCTCGAGAATTACACCAAGCTCTGGGCCGACGGGCAGTTCTGGGATTCCATGTGGATCACCCTGCTTTACGTCGCCTACAACATCCCGGTGCAGACCGCGCTTGGTTTGCTGATCGCGGTGCTGGCCGACCGGCTGGCCAAATCGGTGACCTTTCGCGCGATGATCATCGCGCCCTACCTGATCTCGAACGTGGTTGCCGGTCTGGTCTGGCTGTTGATGCTCGACCCGCTGATCGGCGTGACCAACAGCTTTCTCGGCCTCATCGGCATCGGCCCGCAGGCCTTCCTCAGCTCGCCCGATCAGTCGCTGGTCTCGGTGGCGGCGATCTCGATCTGGCGCCATGTCGGCTTTACCGCGCTTCTCTTCTATGCCGGGCTGCAATCCATCCCGCGCGATCTCTACGAGGCCGCGCGTCTGGACGGGGCATCCGAGTTTGCCATGTTCCGGCTGATCACCCTGCCGCTGCTGCGCCCGGTGCTGGTCTTCGTTCTGGTCACCAGCGTCGTCGGCTCGTTCCAGATCTTCGACGTGATCGCGGTGACCACCCAGGGCGGACCGGCCGACTCGACCCGCGCGGTGCTGTGGTACATCTACGAAAACGCCTTCAAGTTCAGCCGCATGGGCTATGCCTCGGCGATGTCGATGGTGCTCTTTGTGATCCTCATCCTGGTGACGCTGCTGCAGATGCGCCTGTTGCGCGGCGACCAGTCGGACTTGGGCTAAGGAGACCGCCATGCTCAGGACAATCACCCCGCAAAAAGCCGCAGGCTACGCCGTTCTTGCCGTGATCTGCACCGTCTCGCTTCTGCCGATCTGGATGGCCTTCAAAACCGCGATCACCTTTCCCTCGGACGTGTTTTCCACCGCCGACCAATTGGGACTGGACCGCTGGACCTTCGGGAACTTCCCCCGCGTGCTGGGCCTGCCCAGCAGTGTCGAGCCGCCGGCCAGCAGCGGCGCACCGATCAACTTCATGATCGCGCTCCGCAACAGCATCATCTACACCGGGCTTCTGGTGACCGGGCAGCTGTTCTTCTCGTCGATGGCCGCCTATGCCTTCGCCCGCCTGCGTTTCCCCGGCCGCGACACGATCTTCTACGCGATCATCGCCGCGACCATGATCCCCTCGATCGTGCTGTTCATCCCGAACTTCGTCCTCGTGCGTCAGCTTGGCCTGTTGAACAGCTTTGCCGGCATGGTCGCCCCCAGCATCCTAATGCTGCCCTTCGCGGTGTTCTTCCTGCGCCAGTTCTTCCTGACGACGCCCAAGGAGCTCGAGGAAGCCGCGCGGCTGGATGGGCTGAACTGGTTCCAGGTCTATTGGCACATCGCGCTGCCCCTGCAGCGCGGGCCGATGGCAACGCTGGCGATCCTTCTGTCGATCCAGGCGTGGAACGATTTCTTCTGGCCCTTCCTCGTCGGACAGGGCGAGGGCACGCAGGTCATGGCCGTGGCGCTGGCGAATTTCCAAAGCCAGTCGGGTCAGGGCCAGCCCGATTGGACCGGCCTCATGGCGGCGGTGATGCTGTCGATCATCCCGGTCCTGTTCCTTCTGATCTTCTTTGGCCGCCGCATCGTCGAGTCGCTGCAGACCAGCGGCATGAAATGACCTGATTTCCGTAACTTGGGAGAGAGACACATGAACCGCACCATCCTTGCCTTGCTGACCGAAACCGTGGCCCTGCCGGCCGCCGCCAGCGCCCAGGAAACCATCCAATACTGGATGTGGGACGGCCAGCAGGCCCCCGTCTACCAGCAATGCGCCGCGGCCTTCGAGGCGGCGAACCCCGAGATCAAGATCGAGATCACCCAGAATGGCTGGGACCAGTACTGGACCGCGCTGACCACCGCGATGATCTCGGGCGATGCGCCGGATGTCTTTGTCAATCACGTCACCCGCCTGCCGGAAATGTCCGCCAACGAGGTGATCGTGGATCTGGCGCCGCTGATCGAGGAAGCCGGTTATGACACCTCCGGCTATATGCCCGGCCTCTTGGACAACTGGTCGCGTGACGGCGCCACCTATGGACTGCCCAAGGACTGGGCCACCGTGGCCCTTGGCGTCGATACCGAGAAACTCGAGGCCGCCGGGCTGAGCCTCGCCGATCTGGCCGATCTCAACTGGAACCCCGAGGATGGCGGAACCTATCAGCAGACCATCGCCAAACTGACGCTCGATGGCAGCGGCAAGCGCGGCGACGAGGCGGGTTTCGACGGCGGTTCGGTCGAAACCTTCGGGCTGGTCCTCAATCCGCTCAGTCTTGGGGGCGAAACGGAGTGGAGCTATCTCGCCGCCAGCACCGGCTGGCAGTTCATCGCCGAACCCTGGGCCACGGCCTATAACTTCGACGATCCGCGCGTGGCCGCGGCCCTTGGCTGGCTGCGCGACCTGGGGCGCGTGCACCACTTTACCCCCACGGTCGAACAGACCGGCAAGCTGGGCGCGGAAACGCTGATGTTCTCGGACAAGGGCGCGATGACCATCGTCGGCTCCTGGCTGATCGGCCTTTACAGCCAGAGCAAGCCCACCGTCGCCTATGTCCCGGTCCCCGCCGGTCCCGAGGGGCGCAAGTCGATGTTCAACGGCTTGGCGGATTCGATCTGGTCGGGCAGCGATGCACCGGAAGCGGCGTGGAAATGGGTGCAGTTCCTCGGCTCGGATGACTGCCAGTCGATCGTCGCCGAGGCCGGCGTGGTCTTCCCGGCGCAGGCCGATCAGGTCGAGCGCACCGTGGCCGCCTATCAGGCGCGCGGCATCGACGTTTCGGCCTTCACCGCCGTGGCGACGCCCGAGACGACCTTCCCCTTTCCCGTCACCGATTACGGCAACGAAATCGACGCCATCATCAGCGCCGCCCTTGACCGGGTGATGCTGGGCGCCGGCGAACCTGCCGAGGTGCTGACCGAGGCGAATGAGCAAGTCAATTCGCTGTTCTGACGCCACCAACTCATCTGGGAGGATACTCGCATGTCCGGTCTCGAACTCACGCAAGTCAACAAGCTCTATGGCGATGCCCATGTCATCCATGACGTGAACCTGTCCGTCGAATCCGGCGAGTTCTGCGTCTTCGTCGGCCCCTCGGGCTGCGGCAAGTCCACGCTCCTGCGGATGATCGCCGGTCTCGAGGATATCTCGCAGGGCACGCTGGAGATCGGCGGGCGCGAGGTGAACGATGTCGATCCGTCGAAGCGCGGGGTGGCGATGGTGTTTCAAAGCTATGCGCTCTACCCCCATCTCAGCGTGCGCGAGAACATGGGTTTCGGCCTGCGCTTCGACAAGACACCCAAGGACGAGATCGACCGGCGCGTCGGCGCCGCGGCCAAGACCCTGCAACTCGACCATTTGCTCGAGCGCAAGCCCAAGGCCCTCTCCGGCGGCCAGCGCCAGCGCGTCGCCATCGGCCGTGCCATTGTCCGCAAGCCCGAGGTCTTCCTGTTCGACGAGCCGCTGTCGAACCTCGATGCCGAATTGCGGGTGAACATGCGGGTCGAGATCGCCCGTCTGCACAAGGAACTGGGCGCAACCATCGTCTATGTCACCCATGACCAGGTCGAGGCGATGACGCTGGCCGACAAGATCGTGGTGCTCCGCGCTGGCCGGATCGAACAGGTGGGCCGGCCACTGGATCTTTACGACGACCCCGACAACATCTTCATCGCCGGCTTCATCGGCAGCCCGAAGATGAATTTTCTGCCCGGCACGGTCACCGAGACCGCTGGCAATGCGGTTCAGGTCAGGCTCGACAGCCTGTCGGCCGAGCCGGTCACCCTGCACCTGCAGCGTGCGCTGTCCGTCGGCGACGAGGTGACCGTCGGCATCCGCCCCGAGCACCTGTCGCAGGACGGTACGGCGCAGATGCGGTTGACCACTGATATCGTCGAGCATCTGGGCGGGGAATCCTATGTCTATGCCCATGATGACGGCGGCACCCGCCTTGTGATGAAACTCGGCGATGCGCGCGAGGTCCGCCCCGGCGGCCAGACGATCACCGCCGGTTTCGATCCGGCGCGCGCCTATCTCTTCGACGCTGACGGCAACCGCTGCCGCTAAGCCCCCCCACATCGCCAAAACTTCCCTCCAGCCCCTTCGGGAGCCTCTCTCATGACGACCATTTTTCACCGCATCGACACAGCCTCGCAGAGCCTCGTTCTGCGCATCCGCGACGGCGGCATGGCCGAAGCGATCTATTGGGACGCCGCCCTGCCCTCGGGCGAAGACCTCGACATGCTGTCGGCAAACCACGAGATCGACCTGAACGGCGGGATGCTGGACCGGGTCGCGCCCCTGTCGATCTGCCCCGAGGCATCGGCCCCCTTTCCGGGTCAGCCGGGCCTGTCGCTGTCGGACGAGAACGGTCCGATCTTCCCGCGCTTCCGTTTTGACCGCGCCGAGACGGGTGACACCCTCGCCCTGCACTTCACCGATACCGATCTGGGGCTGACCTACACGGCCCGCTTCACCCCTGCCGGCGATGTCATCACCGCTTCCGCCGAACTGCAATCCAACCGCCCGCTGCTCTGCCATTGGCTCGCGGCCCCGGTGCTGCCCGCGCCGCTTCTGTCCGACGAGATCCACGACTGGCACGGCACCTGGCTGCGCGAATATCAGCGCCAGGTCACCCCTTGGTCCCACGGCATCCGCCTGCGCGAGGCGCGCATGGGGCGCTCGGGCCATGAACACCCGCCCGTTGCCCTGATCCCCACCCGCGGCGCAAGCAAGACCGGCGGCGTGGTCCACGGGCTGCAACTCGGCTGGTCCGGCGGGCATCGCTTCGTCGCCGAGGCGCTGCCCGACGGGCGGCGGCAGCTGCAGATGGGCAAGGCCTCGGGCACCGAACGCAAGGGAACGCGCTTCCATTCGGGCGATCTGGTTCTGGCCCTCTCGACCGGCGGCGAGGCCGGCATTGCCCGCGCCTATCAACGCCATATCCGCGACCATGTGGTCACCTGGCCCGACCCCGCCCGCCCGCGCCCGGTGCATTACAATTGCTGGGAGGCAATCTATTTCGACCATTCGCTGGAAAAGCTGTCCGAGATCGCCGAACGCGCGGCAAAGCTGGGGGCGGAACGCTTCGTGCTGGATGATGGCTGGTTCGGCCGGCGCGACGACGACACCAGCTCGCTTGGCGACTGGACCATCGACCGGCGGAAATGGCCGGACGGTCTGAACCCGCTGATCGACAAGGTTCATGCCCTGGGCATGTCCTTCGGCCTCTGGGTCGAGCCGGAAATGATCAACCGCGACAGCGATCTTTATCGCGCGCATCCCGACTGGATCCTGGGGCGCGAGGATCAGGTAACCGGTCGCAACCAATATGTGCTGGACATCGCCCGGCCCGAAGTGCGCGATTACCTGTTCGACGCACTGGATTCGCTGCTTGGCAGCCACAAGATCGACTACCTGAAATGGGACCACAATCGGCTCTTGCCGATCGCCGATGCGGCCCAGGCCGACGGCATCTATGACCTGCTGGCCCGGTTGCGCGCGGCCCATCCGGCGGTCGAGATCGAAAGCTGCGCCTCGGGTGGCGGGCGCATCGATATCGGCATCCTCGCCCATACCCACCGGGTCTGGCTGTCCGATTCCAACGACGCGATCGAACGGCTGAGAATGCAGCACGACGCCGCGCTGTTCCTGCCGCCTGCGGTGACCGGCAGCCATGTCGGCGCGCGTGACAGCCATTCTTCGGGCCGCAACCTGCCCATCGCCTTCCGCGCCTGGGTGGCTGCGCAGCGCCACATGGGTTTTGAGATGGACCCGGGCGAGTTGACCGAAGCCGAGGCCGAGACGCTGACGCGGGTGACGTGCTGGTGGAAGGACACGCGCGACTGGCGCATGGCGGGCGACACCCTGCCGCTGGACAGTGCCGACCCGGCGGTCATCTCGGAAATGCAGATCGCCGCCGATGGCAGCCGCTTCGTGCTGTTCGTCGGTCGTCACGCCACCTCGGCCCAGTCCCTGCCGCTGGCGCAGCGGCTGACCGGGCTCGATCCCGATTCCCGCTATCGCCTGCGGCTGTTGAACCCCGAGGATCGCCCGCCGCAGTCGCGCGGCCATGTCGCGCTGGAACAGGGCGAGATCACCCTGTCGGGTGCGGCGCTGATGTCGCGCGGCGTTAACCTGCCCCTGTCCTGGCCCGCAACGATGTGGGTGGTCGAAGCCGAGCGGCTCTGACCGCCCTCGGGCGGCGCTCATCCCGAAAACGAAAGGCTATGAGATGACACGCAACATCCTCGTCTGCGGCGGCGCGGGCTATATCGGCTCGCATATGGTGCGGCTCCTCAGGGACCACGGCCACCAGGTGGTGGTCTTCGACAATCTCAGCCAGGGCCATGCTGCGGCCATTCCCGGCGTCGAGTTGGTGCAAGGCGACCTCCTGAACCCCGCCGACCTGGCCGATCTCTTCGCCCGGCATCCGGTCGATGCGGTGATCCATTTCGCCGCGCTGACCGCCGTGGGTGAATCGGTCGCCGCACCCGACCGCTATTACCGCAACAATGTCTGCGGCACGCTGAACCTGCTCGACGCCATGCGGCGCGCCGGCGTTGACCGGCTGGTCTTCTCCTCGACCGCAGCAGTTTTCGGCAGCCCGCTGACCGAGTTGATCGACGAGACCCACCCGCTCGCGCCGATCAACCCCTATGGCTGGTCCAAGCGCATGACCGAACAGATGCTGGCCGACATGGCGACCGCCCACGGGCTGCGCTCGGTCAGCCTGCGCTATTTCAACGCCGCCGGCGCCCATCCCTCGGGCCAGATCGGCGAGGCGCATCAGCCCGAAACCCATCTGGTGCCGCTGGTCCTCCTGGCGGCACTGGGCAAGCGCGAGGGGCTGGCCATCTTCGGCAGCGACTACCCCACCCGCGACGGCACCTGCATCCGCGATTACGTCCATGTCAGCGACCTCGCCTCGGCCCATCTGAAGGCGCTCGATTTCATGAATCACGAGACCGGGGCGCATGTCTTCAACCTCGGCAATGGCAATGGCTTCACCACGCTCGAGGTGATCGAGGCCGCCCGCCGCGTCACCGGGCGCGAGATCCCCTTTGCCATGACCGGCCGCCGCCCCGGAGATGCCGGCATCCTTGTCGCCGACAGCCGCCGCGCCCGCGAGGTGCTGGGCTGGCAGCCGCAATACGGCGAACTCGAGACCATCATCGACAGCGCATGGCGCTGGCACCAGGCGCCGGCCTACGGCCCCTTCGCTTCCCTCTGACCCCGAGGCATTCCATGACCATCACCCCCTTCCCCTCCGAGGCCCCGCATCGCCGCTTCAACCCGCTGAAGGGTGAATGGGTGCTGGTCTCGCCCCATCGCAACCTGCGCCCCTGGCAGGGCAAACAGGAAAGCGCCGCGATCACCCAGCACCCGGCGCATGATCCCGGCTGCTACCTTTGCGCCGGCAACCGCCGCAATTCCGGCGCGGTGAACCCCGATTATCGCGGGCCTTACGTCTTCGAGAACGACTTCCCGGCTCTGCTCTCGGACAACCCCAGCGGCGGCACGCAGGGCGATCCGCTGTTCCGCGCCGCCAATGTGCGCGGCACGGCGCGGGTGATCTGCTTCTCCGAACGCCACGACCTGACGCTGGCCGAGTTGGGCACCCCGGGCATCCGCAAGGTCGTCGACTGCTGGGCCGACCAGATCGAGGATCTCGGCGCGGCCTATGACTGGGTTGCCATCTTCGAGAACAAAGGCGCGATCATGGGCTGTTCGCAGCCCCATCCCCATGGCCAGATCTGGGCCTCGGATTTCCTGCCGAACGAGGTCGCCCGCGAGGACGAGTGCCAGCGGCGCCACCTGTCCGAAACCGGCACGGTGCTACTGGTCGATTACGCCGCCGCCGAAAGCGCGCAGGCCGAGCGTGTGGTGATCGAGAATGACGACTGGATCGCCGTGGTGCCGTGGTGGGCGGTCTGGCCATTCGAGACGCTGGTCCTGCCCCGCCGCCACGTGCTGCGCCTGCCCGACCTGACCGGGACCGAGCGGGACGGGCTGGCCGACCTGCTGGGCCGGCTCTGCAGCCGCTACGACAACCTCTTCGAAACCGAGTTTCCCTACACCATGGGCTGGCATGGCGCGCCGACAGCTGCCGGCCGATGGGATCACTGGCAGCTCCACGCCCATTTCTATCCGCCGCTTCTGCGTTCGGCCACGGTGCGCAAGTTCATGGTCGGCTATGAACTCCTGTCCGAGGCGCAGCGCGACCTGACGCCCGAACAGGCGGCCGAGCGGCTGCGCAGCCTGCCCGACCAGCATTTCAAATCGACCAGCCGCGCCGGAGCCGCAAGATGAGCGACCGGGAACAGTTGGCCGCCGTCGCCATCGCCTATCGCGCCCACTTCGGCGGTGACCCCGAGGTGACCGCCTACGCCCCCGGGCGGGTCAACCTTTTGGGCGAACATACCGACTACAATGGCGGCTATGTGCTGCCGATGGCGCTGAACGGTCTTGGTGTCGCGGTGGCGCTGGGGCGTGGCCCCGCACCGGGCGTGGTCGAGGCCTATTCCGGCTCGCTCGACGCGACCGAGACCCGCCATATCGGCGACGCGGCAGAGGGGCGCTGGTCGGATTACCTTCTGGGCAGCCTCAAGGCGATGGCGGAAGCCGAGATCCGCGAAACCGGCCTGTCCGCCGCGCTGATGACCACCCTGCCGATGGGCGCCGGCCTCTCCAGTTCCGCCGCATTGGAGGTCGCCAGCCTGCGCGCCGCCGCCGGCCTCTTCGGCAAGCCCGCCTGCCCGGTCGAGATCGCCCGGATGGCCCGCGCGGTCGAGAATGAGTTCGTCGGCATGCCCTGCGGCATCATGGACCAGTTCGCCTCCTCCGTCGGACGCCCCGGCGAGGCGCTGTTCCTGAACACCCGGACGCTGGAGCATGCCCCCGCCCCCGCCCTGCCCGCCCACCGCTTCGTCATCGTCCATTCCGGCGTCAGCCATCAGCTGACCGAAGATGGCTATGCCACCCGCGTCGCCGAATGCCGCGCCGCCTGCGATGCGTTGGGCGTGGACATGCTCAGCGATCTGGGGCCGGCGGACGGCACACGGATCGAGGCGCTGCCCGAGCCGCTGAACCGCCGCACCCGCCACGTCCTCGGCGACAACAACCGGACCCTGCATGGGTTGGCGGCGCTGCGGGCCGGCGACGCGGCAGAGTTCGGGCGGCTGATGATCGACAGCCACGCCTCGCAGCGCGACGATTACCAGATCACCGTGCCCCAGACCGACGCCCTGGCCGAGGCCGCGCTGGCCCTCGGCGCCCTCGGCGCCCGCCAGACCGGCGGCGGCTGGGGCGGCTCGGTGGTTGCGCTGGTGGCGGAAACCCGGGTCGACGGCTGGATCGCCGGCATCAGCCGCGGTTTTCCGGCGGCGAGGGTGCTGACGGTGACGTGACGGGGGGTGTCAAATCGGGTTCGGCTACCATCGCGAATTGATCCTACCAAAACCATTTGACAGAATCGCCGGCACCCCTCCATATTCATCCTACCAATCGGAGGGGAGGCCGATGCGATGGAGGGGAATGGCAGCTGGACCTCGCGTGCGCAGCTTGTCGCGCGGCGGATCGGTGGCGACATCATCAGCGGCAAGTTTCCCCCGGGCGTTGCCATGCCCCGCGAGGCCGAGCTGTCTGGGCACTACCAGGTGTCCCGCAATACCCTGCGCGAGGCGATGAAGGCGCTGTCGGCCAAGGCGCTGATCGAGATCGCGCCGCGCCGTGGCACCATCGTGCTGCCGCGCGCGCGCTGGAACATGCTCGACAAGGATGTGATCGACTGGATCGGCCCGGCCCTGTGGACCGACCGGACCTTTCTGGACGAGATCCTGGTCATGCGCGCGGCCATCGAACCCGTCGCGGCGGCCGAGGCGGCGATCCGCGCGGACAAGGGCCAGCGGGCCGCGATCCAACACGCCTATGACGCCATGTGCGGGCTGGCTCGCACCACCGAGATTCCGAAAAAGGTCGATATCGACCTTTCGTGGCACGTCGCCGTGGCCGAGGCCGCGAACAATCGCTTCCTGGTCGCGACCATGGCCGGGCTGGTCCACGCGCTGCGCAGCCAGCTTCGGATGCTGAACCTGCGCGACGGGAATTTCGAGGGCAATCTCGAGAACCACGGCGCGGTCACGGGGGAGATCCTCGCCGGCGATGCCGAAGCCGCCGCCGGCATGATGCGCCAACTGGTCGCCCATGCCCGTCAGGACACCGACGAGATGTTGAATACCCCCCGACAAGACGGGGGAACGGCTGAAGAGGAGGAGAAGAAGCCATGAGAATCGCAACCAAGGCAGTGCTTGCGCTGACCGTGATGGCAGCACCTGCATTCGCGGAATACCCCGAACGTCCGATCACCATGCTGGTGCCGTGGTCGGCGGGCGGCGGGACCGATGCGGTGGCGCGCATCCTGGCGCAGGAAATGCAGACCGCACTGGGTCAGCCGGTGAACGTCGTCAACCGGGAAGGCGCGGGCGGCATCATCGGCCATTCCGCCATGATCGAGGCCGAGCCCGACGGCTATACGATCGGCCTCGCCACCGCCGAGATCACCACCTACGCCGCCATCGGATCTTCCAGCATCTCGTCCGAGGGCATGGCCCCGGTGGCGCTGGTGAACTTCGATGCCTCGTCCTTCAATGTCGCCGCCAACAGTCCCTGGGAGAACGCCAAGGACGCGCTGGCAGATATCGGCGCCAATCCGGGCAAGTACAAAGCCTCGGGCTTTCCGGTCGGCGCCGCCTATCACCTAGCCTTCGCCAGCTTCATGCAGGCCAATGGTGTCGATCCCACCGCGCTGACCGTCGTGCCCAGCCAGGGCGCGGCCCCCGGTTTCCAGGAACTCGTGTCAGGCGGGGTCGAGGTCGTGCCCTCGTCGCTGCCAGAGGCGCAGCCGATGCGCGATGCAGGGCTGGTGAAGACGCTGGCGGTGCTGTCGGCGGAACGCCTGGAGGCCTATCCCGACATCCCGACCGCGGAAGAGGCGACCGGCATTGCCTCGGTTGGCGGCACCTGGCGCGGGATCGTGGCGCCCAAGGACACCGATCCCGCCGTGGTCACCAAGCTCGAGGAGGCGGTGAAGACCGCCTATGACACCGCCGCCTTCCAGGAGTTCATGAAGAATCGCGGTTTCGGCATGCGCTACCTGCCCGCGGGCGAGTTCGGCAGCTTCATGGCCGAGGCGGCAACGACCAACGCCTCGGTGATCGAGGCCCTGGGCCTGAAGCAATGACCTGCCGCCTTCCTGGCGCGTCCCCGGAAGGGGGCGCGCGATGAAGCTGAACGACGCACTTCTGGGCGGGTTCTTCCTTGTCCTTGCGCTGTGGATCGGGGCGGAAGCGCTGACCATGCCACGCATGTCCGGCACCGTCATCGGCGCGGGCACCTTTCCCCTGATCGTCGCGGCGATCATGGCGGTCGGTGGCGCGGTGCTGATGGTATCGGGACTGCGGTACCTGGCCGATGGGCCGATCGCGGCCCTGCAACCCTGGCTCGCGCAGCGTGACGCGCTTCGGCGCGCGGGGGCGACGATCCTCTTCGTGCTGCTCTATGCCCTGCTTGGCCAGACCATCGGCTTCCCGCTGCTCGTGCCGGCGATGATGGTCGCCCTGCTGTGGCTGACCACCGGCCGCCCCCTGCTGTCGCTGATCCTCGGCGGCGCGATCTCTGCCGGGGTCTGGCTGCTTTTCGCGCGCATCCTGATGGTGCCCCTGCCCCTCGGGCTTCTTGCCCGGCTGATCTATTGAGAGGTCGCGCATGGACCAGCTTCTTACCGCCGCGGTCACCGTGTTCCAGCCTGGCACCCTGGCCATCATCATCGGCGCCGCGATCTACGGGTTGCTGATCGGGGCGATCCCCGGCCTGACGGCGACCATGGGCACGGCGCTGCTTGTGCCGATCACCTTCTTTCTTGACCCGATCCCGGCCATCGGCGCCATCGTCACCGCCTCGGCCATGGCCATCTTCGCGGGCGACATCCCGGGCGCGATGATGCGCATTCCCGGCACGCCCGCCTCGGCCGCCTATACCGACGAGGCCTACAAGATGCGCAAGCAGGGCAAGCTCGAGCTGGCGCTTGGGGTGAACCTGTTCTGCTCGGCCCTTGGCGGGCTGATCGGGGTCGCCGTGCTGATCATCGGCGCGCCGCAGATTGCCCGCTTCTCGCTGGGGTTCTCGAGCTACGAGTATTTCTGGCTGGCGCTGCTGGGCCTCAGCTGCGCGGTGCTGGTGTCGAACGCCTCGCCGGTCAAGGGGCTGCTGGCGCTGGCACTGGGCCTGTTCCTGTCCACCATCGGCATCGACGTGGTCATGGGCAGCCGGCGCTTTACCTTTGGCGAGACACCGCTGATCGCCGGCATCTCGATCATCCCGGTGCTGATCGGCATGTTCGCCATCGGCGAGATCCTTCGCCGCATGGCCGACCCGGTGCCCCTTCCGGCGGTCCCACCGGTCCGCTTGGGCGCGATGATCCGCGGTGTCGGGCAGGCGATGTGGCGCTGGCGCATAGGCATCGCGCGCAGTTCCGGCATCGGTGCGGTGATCGGTGCGCTGCCGGGCGCGGGCGCCGATATCGCCTCCTGGGTCACCTATGCCCTGTCGAAGAAATTCTCGCGCGAGCCACAGCGCTATGGCACAGGCTATCCCGAGGGCATCGTCAACGCCTCGGCCGCCAACAACGCCGCCCTGTCGGGGGCCTATGTGCCGGCGCTGGTCTTCGGCATTCCCGGCGACACGATCACCGCGATCCTGATCGGCGTGCTGATGATGAAAGGGATCACCCCGGGGCCGATGGTCTTCGTGACCAATACCGGCATGGTGGACGCGGTCTTCGTCATCTTCATCCTCGCCAATCTGCTGATCATCCCGCTTGGCCTGATGGCGGTTCTGGCCGCACGACGGGTCATGGCGGTGCCGCAGCCGGTGATGTTCCCGGCCATCCTGCTTTTCTGCGTGATCGGTGCCTTTGCCTCGAACAATGCCGTGTTCGACATCTGGATCATGCTGGGTGTCGGGCTGCTGGCCTTCCTGCTGGAAGAGAACGGCTTTCCCCTGCCGCCGATGATCCTTGGCCTGATCCTCGGTCCGCTGATCGAGGAGAACATGATGCAATCACTGATCAAGTCCAATGGCACCCTGCTGCCCTTCTTCGAGCGACCCATCGCGGGCACGCTGGGGGTTCTGACCCTGATCGTCTGGTCGGCGATGGCCTGGTCCGCCCTGCGACGGCGCCGGACCGGGACGGAGGCCGGGGCATGAGCCGCGTGGTGGTTGTCATCGGTGGCTCGGGCGGCATCGGCCGCGCCATCGCCCAGGGCTTTGCCGCGTCCGGCGACAGCGTCCTCGCAACCGGACATGCCCCGGTCGGTGCCACGCCGGGGATCGAGGACCGGCTTCTGGACGTGCGCGATGATGCGGCGGTCTCGGACTTCTTCGGACAGCTTTCGCAACTGGACGTGCTGGTGAACGCGGCGGGGGTGATCCGGCGCGGCGGCGAGGAGTTCACTCCCGCGGGTTTTGCCGATGTCATCGACATCAACCTGACCGGCGCGCTCAGGACCAGTGCCGCCGCCCGTTCGCTGCTGGCCGCGACGCGTGGCGCGATCATCAATATCGCCTCGATGCTCAGCTATTTCGGCAGCGGGGTGGCGCCGGCCTATTCGGCGTCGAAGGGCGGGATCGCGCAGCTGACCCGCTCTCTGGCGATTGCATGGGCCGGAGATGGCATCCGCGTGAACGCGCTGGCCCCGGGCTGGATTGCGACGGCACTGACCGAGGCGCTGCAGGACGACCCCGCGCGCAGCGCCGCGCTGATGGCGCGCACGCCGATGAACCGCTGGGGCCGCGCCGAGGACCTGGTCGGCCCCGCCCTGTTTCTGGCCTCACCCGGGGCCGCTTTCGTAACCGGCGCCATCCTGCCCGTGGATGGCGGCTATTCGGCTGCCTGAGGAGATTGCCATGACCAAACTTTACGACGACGATGCCAGCCTGTTCGCCCTGATGAAAACCCGGCTTTTCACGGCCGTGGTGGGCGACGTGCTGGACCAGATGGGCCTGATGCGGCAATTCCTGCCGGCGGGTATCGCGCCGCTTGACCCGTCCCACGTCATCGCCGGCCGCGCCATGCCGGTGCTTGAGGCCGATGTTTTCGGAACCGCCGACGGGGCCGCCGGTCCGCTGACCGCGAAACCCTTCGGCCTGATGCTCGAGGCGCTGGACAACCTGCGCGCGGGCGAGGTCTATATCGCCGCCGGCGCCTCGATGAACTACGCGCTCTGGGGCGAACTGATGTCCGCGCGGGCGATCCACCTGGGCGCGGCGGGCGCGGTGCTCGACGGGTATATCCGCGATTCCCGCGGCATCAGGGCGCTTGGATTCCCGGCCTTCGGACGCGGCGTCTATGCGCAGGACCAGGGCCCGCGCGGCAAGGTCATCGATTTCCGCTGCGGACTCGAGATCGGCGGCGTCGCGATCCAGCCCGGCGACCTGATCTTCGGCGACGCCGAGGGGGTGCTGGTGATCCCGCGCGAGGCCGAGGCCGAGGCGATCCGCCGCGCGCTGGAAAAGGCCGAAACCGAGGGCGAGGTCGAAAAGGCCATCCGTTCGGGCATGAGCGCGGTAGACGCGATGAATACCTTTGGCGTGATGTAAGGACAGCTTCCATGAGTGACACGAACAGCGAGCAGGACCTGAAGCGCATGCCCTATCAGCTGGCCATGCCAGCCGAGGCACAGGCCGATATCGTCATTCCCGATGCCCAGCCCACCGACGAACGAGTCTGGGTGCCACAGGCCGAGAATGTCTGGTTTCGGCCGCTCTGCCTGAATGTCGGGTCGGGCTATTGGGTTAACCTGCTGAAGGTGCGCAAGGCGGGCGTGCTGTCGCGGCACCGCCATCCCGCGCCGGTGCATGGCTATGTCATCAAGGGCCGGTGGCACTACCTTGAACATGACTGGGTCGCCGAAGAGGGCGGCTATGTCTTCGAGCCGCCCGGCGAAACCCATACGCTTGTGGTCCCCGAGGATGTCGAGGAGATGATCACCCTGTTCCAGGTGAACGGGGTGATGTGCTACGTGGATCCCTGGGGCAAGGTAACCGGCTACGAAGACGTCTTCACCAAGATCGACATGTGCCGCAAACACTATGCCGAAGTGGGCTTGGGCGCGGATTACGTGGATCGGTTCATCCGCTGAGCCAAGCAGGGGCGCTGCCGCCCGACCGCAATCCCTCTGCTACGGCAGCGCAACCCCCGCCGTCACCCCCGGCCTGCCGCCGCGTTGGGTGAGGCCCAGTTGCCGGATCAGCCCCGCCGCCGCGATGGCGCCGTTCGGGTGGCCAAGGGTGCGGGCGGCCTGCGACATGGCAGTCCGGCGTTCAGGGTCCAGAATTTCGTGCAGCGCGGCGATCAGGGCTTCGGGATTGTCGCGTAGCGCAAGAATTGCCGCGCCGTGCCGGGCGGCAAAGCCGGCGCGGGCGCGCTGGTCGTCCTGGCTGGGGTTCTCGTTCGGGATGTAGATGGCCGGAATGGCAGCCTCGGTCGCCTCGTGAAAGCTGTTATAGCCGGCGGCCGAAACCATCGCATCGAAGGCGTTGAGATAGCGCGAGATCGGGTAGATCGAGAAGATCCGCCCGTTCGGCGGCAGGACGACCGGCTCGGGATCGGTCGAGATCTTCCAATGCGCCATGGCGATCTGCACGCCCGGACGCCCGCCGAGGAAGCGAAAGACCAGATCGCGGCAGGACCGCATGTCGAAATTATTGCCGCCGCCCAGCTGCATCAGGATGATGGTGGCATCAGCGTCCAGACCAAGCTCGGCCCGGGCGCGGGCGCGGGACAGTTGTTGATTGGGATCGAGCAGGCGAACCGGCCCGACTTGCCGGGTCCTGGACGTGCTGCTGGCGGTGGGGCCGATGTCGAAGGCCGAGGCGAGATCGAAAGGTTCCAGCACCGCATCGAAGCTGCTTTCGCGCCGCATGAACTCGGCCCCGGAATTCGCCCCCGAATGGGCCGGCCACATGCCCCGGCGGCTCCAGATCGACCAGACATGCGGGCGCTGTGACAGCGCATCGATCAGGCCGTTGAACGGGCTGTTGCCGTCGAACAGCACGACACGGGCATCGAAGGCGTCGATGAGGGCGGTCAGTTCATCGCGCAATGCGAGGTTCCAGACCTGCTGATCGGCGCCCAGATAGTTGTGATAGGGGATGAATTCGACATGCAGGCCGAAATCCTGCGCCACCGCCGCACCATGGGACATGCTGACGATCACCGGGCGGAACGGCGCGTGCAGCCGCCGGGCGATGGCGATGGTGCGGGTCAGGTGACCCATGCCGACGCCATTGGTCGAGATCAGCAGGACGCCGGTCTCGGGCACGTCTTTCGGCGGACGAGGCGGCGCTGACGCGCGATGCGGAGCGCCGATGAGGTCGCGCAGCCGGGCGATGGCCGCCGGAAAGCTGTGCCGGGACTGGACCAGATCATGGCCGGCCTGACGGGCCGCACCGGGGGCTTCGGCCAGTTCGCGGGCGGCGGTTCGCGCGGATTCGGGCGGCTCGATCCGGGCGGCATCGGCAAAACTAGGAGCCAGCGAGGGCGCCAGCAGGCAGGGCACCCCGCGCGCCATCGCCTCAATCACGGCATAGCCGAAGGCCTCGATCCAGTCCGGGCGGTGGTAATAGACGAACACATCCAGCCCATCGAGATAGTCGCGGACGGGCAACGCCCCGAAGGGCCGCAGCCGCCAGTGCGACGGCAGCGGTGCCAGCATGGCCTGCAATTCGGGCGGACAGCCCAGCAGATCGACGTCGATGCCCGGGTCTTCGCCATAGATCTGCAGGAAGGCATCGCGGCTGGCGGGAAACTTGCGCAGGTCGGCGCGCGAATGCCGGCCGATGGTGATGCGATCCCTGGAACGCGGGCCCGGCAGGTGTCGCCACCGGTCGAAATCGAGGACATTCGCCCAGTCATCCGGCCGCAGCAGGGGCGCATCCGCAAGGCCGCGAAAGGCCGCGCGCACGGCGGGGCCGACGGGCGCCCATTCCACCGGTCCCGCCAGGATCTCCTCGGCATTGCGGATGACGGCGGCGAGGTCATAGGCCGGCGCGCCGAAGCCATCGACCGGCGGATGATGCAGCACGACCAGACGCCGCTCGGCGCTGATCCCCAAGGGCAGCAGCGGCAGCAGCCCGGCGGCATGGGGGTTGTGCAGGATCGCCAGCCGGCAGTTGACCCGGCTGCCGGGCGCGATCAGCTGAAGCTCGAGCCGGTCGATCAGCCGCTGCAGCCGGGCATTGCAGGGAAAGGGCTGGCGGATATTGGCGGCCTCATAGCAGAGAAGCCCGACCGAATATCCACCGCGCAAGGCCGCCGCTATTTCGGCGGCAACCGCCGAGCCGGTTCCCCCTTGAAATCGCGGGTCGGTCACAACAATGATATCGAAAGAGTCCGAAGGCATGATCGATACCATCCATCCTTGGCAAGTCTTGGATAAAGACGGGAAATCCTGAAAGGAATTGGCGGTGACTTCGATATTCGGCGACGCGTTCGAAAGGGTCGTCGTCATCAATCTCGACCGCAGGCCGGATCGAATGTCAAGCGTGGCGAAACAGCTGGCCATGCTGGGAATCGAGCATCAGCGCCAGAGTGCGGCGGATGGAAAAACCCCGCAGGTCGCCGCCGAATGGCAGACCTATCTGACCAGCCCGGCGGTAGCGGGCGATCCGGGCCGCCGGGTCACGGACTGGCGCGACTTCTATCAGGGCGACAAGCCCCATGCCGCGCGCGTGGCGTTTTTCGAGAGCACCCGCAAGGAACGAGGCATCGCCACCGCCGGGGCCTGGGGGCTGTTCCTGTCGATGCGCGCGGTGATCCGGAAGGCGGTGGCGGACGGGGTCGAAAGCCTGCTGATCCTTGAGGATGACGTGCTGTTTCACCGCGACAGCATCGAGCTGTGGCCAAGGCTGAAAAGCGAACTGCCGACCGACTGGCAGATCCTGCAACTGGGCGCGATGCAGACGCATTGGGACGAAGGCAGGATCGACTGGCATTCGCAGCATCTCTACAGATGCAACGGTTCGTCCTTCGCCGCCCATGCGGTGGCGCTGCGGCGACCGGCTCTGCGGGCGGTGCTGGAGCGCGCCGGGACCCCCGACCTGCCCTTCGACATCGGCCCGCTGCAAGAGGCCAAGCGGATCTTCCGCGACCGGTGTTTCACCGCCTATCCCAACCTGGTCATCCAGGACGCGCAGGATTCCGAGATCGGCATGTCGCGGGTGTTCTTTCAGGAAAGCCGCAAGGCCGAGAACCTCTATCGCTGGTCATGGGGCGATTACGGCCTGCAGGTGCTGCGCCCGTTCGAGGCGCCGCGACGGCCGAAGCCCAAGGCCAATGGCGCCGCACCGCCGCCGTCCGAAAAGCCCGCCTATCTGCAACCCTATCGTGCCGCGCCGGGCAGTGCCGAGCGGATGATCTTTGTCTTTGGGCCGAGCGATGCTGCCGAGGCGGCGCGATTTGTCGAGATGCTGGCGCGGCTGAAACAGGACAAGGCCATCGCGCCGATCGCGCTGATCGACGACCTTGACCATATCCCGGCGCTGAGATCGGCCGGGATCGCATTCGAATATATCCCGCCGGTCGAGACCTATCGCCGGGTGCTGCGGCCGGACCGCGATGCCGAGATGGTCATTGCTCGCCGCCTGTCGATCATCCGGCGGAAATGGCTGCCCACACGCATCATGGCGCTGGGGCGGGGCGGTCACGCGCGGCTGGCGGCGTGGCGGGCATCACCTTTCGAGGGCACCGCGCCGGGCAGCGACCTGTTCGACAGCTCGATCCCCGGCGAAGGCTCGGCATAGAAACCGAACCAATAGACATCCGGCCGGTCGAGCGCGGGGTCGCGCAGGACGCTTCTGAATTCGGCATGGTCGGGATGGTCGGGATGGCCGACATGGTGCCGGCGGAAGTCCTCGGCGCTCCAGGTGTTCCACGAGCGCAGCATCTGGAACTTGATGCAATCAAAGCCATAGCCGCGCATCAGCCGTGCCGCCGCCGGCATCTCGCGGAAATTCAGCGCCTGAACCACGAAATCCAGCCGCACATAGGCGACGCGCCCCTGTTGGCGCAGGGTGCTGAGGAAATCGAGATTGGCCAGCAGATCCTCGAAGACGCCATTGCGCCGGATCGCCTCGTAGGTCGGCTTGCTGGCGGCATCGATCGAGACCAGCACCTGTCCGACATGGCCGTCTAGCCCCAGTTCGTCCCATGACCGCGCCAGCAGCAACCCGTTGGTCTGCAGGTCGATCCTCGGGCCGTCGGAGCGCGCGGTCAGGCGTCGGATCACATTGCGGTAATGCTTGCTGGAAAAGGGATCGCCCGAGCCGGTGATGACGACCTTTTCCGACGCCAAGAGCAGCGGCAGCAGGGCCTTGTCGGTCAGCGCGTCCAGCCGGGTATTCTCGGCCCGGTCGGCGATTATCAGTTTCGTCCGGCAGGAGGGGCAGGTCAGGTTGCAGGAGCGGTCATGGGACAGGCTGATCCGCCGGATTTTTGGTGGGATCACCGTCGATTTGTCCCGTTGGATCTGTTGCAGCACCGGGTTGCGGATCGACTCGACCCTGGGCAGAAGATCGTCGCTGAACATCGGGCAGTGCATCCGCGAGCAATAGCGATAGCTGCCATCATGGATCGAGGCGCGGATGTCCTGCGCGGCGGTCGAGTTCCAGATCGCCTCAGCGGTGGCATCCTCGAGCGAGCCGACCGGGTTCGGAAGCCAGGCCGGGCAGCAGAACCTGAGCCGGTTCTGCGACCCGCTTTCCAGCCGCTCGAACGGGTTCGGGCAGAACCGCTTGGCCGGATCAACGGGCCGGATCGGCCGGCCATGCGCCGCGAACCACATCTCCTGCGCGTAGAGGTCTTCCTGATCCAGCGCCATGGCAAGGGTCAGATGGGTGATCGCCGCGGTGCTGTCGCCCCGCGCCATCAGGTCATGGGCCGCCAGCACCGGGACAAGCACCTTGATCCCGGGTTGGGCGCAGGCCCAATCGAAGAAGGCGGCGCGATGAGCGGTGTCGAGGAAGCACCGGTCCGACAGCGCCTCGGCCAGCAGCCGGTCGCAATAGGGGCGTGGCTCGATATAGCCGGCTGCGGATCGGGTCAGGCGGCGACCGCTGCGCCAGTGCCAGGCGCGGCTGCGGATCAGTTCGAAGGCCCTGCGCCAGACCGGGTCTGTCTCCGGCTCCGCCTCTGGCGATGCCGGCGGGGCAGTCGGAACCGGTCCCTGAACGGTCATTTTCGCCCCAGCAGCGCATTCTCCAGACGGCCGGTGGCGCGGCATTCGGTGCCATCGGCGAAACGCCCGCTGTCGGTAGTGCCGAAGGCGACGGAATTCGGCGCCCCGCCCCCGGCTGCGGCGGAGGTAACCAGATAGGCGGTTTCCGCGCGCAGGGTCGGGCCATCGGCGGTCAGCGTCGTGCGGCTGTCGAGGATCATCGACCGTGTCGCGGGCCCCCCGCTGCAGGCGATATAGTCGCGCGGCGGGCCGCCATAGGTGACGATGCTGGCCGAATCGCCGACCGTCTGACTACTAGCGCCGATCATCCGCGCGTGGCCCGCAACCGCCGGCAACAGCGTGGCCGCAGGCGAGCCGTCAGGCGTCGAGATGGACGCCGGTCCCGAGGTCGAGGTTTCGGCGCAACCCGTGAGGTGCAGGGCCGAACCGAGAAGCAAAATCGCAATCATGGCAGAATGGCGGCACATGACTCCCCCTATTCTTATCGCGGTGATTATGCTAAGTTTATCTCGCTCATTTAGCCACGGATCCGTCAATATTGGAAGCATTCAATGGCGCGCTGGACCAGGGTTATAAACTTCCTTCGGGCTGCGATGGCCTCGTCCATCGCCTTGACCGCTGCGGGCGTCACCAGGGTCGAGGCGCAGAGCGCGTCGGCCAATGCCTATCGTCAGGCCAAGCAGGCCGGGTCGATTGCAGCACTTGAGAAATTCATCGAGGCCTATCCGCTGTCGCCCGAGGCGAATGCCGCCTTCCGTGACATCGTGCTGCTGACCCGGCGCTCGACGCTGGTCGATGGCGCGCCGGCCGGGCTGGCGCCCTCTGCACCTGCCGCTTCGGCGACCCGAGGGATCGAGGCTTACTAGGCAAGGGGTATCGGGCTTGACGCAGCTTGCACGATACCTGGGGCAAATCCTCGCACTGACGTTGCTCTGCGTGGCCATCCTGTTCCAGACGGCGCGCGGCGAAACCGAGGCTCAGGCGCGCATCGCCATCCTTATCGGCAATTCCGGTTATGGCAGCGGGCTGTCGCTGCCCAATCCGGTCAACGATGTCCGCGCCCTTGGCAATGTGCTGGCCGAGCTGGGGTTCAAGGTCCATGCGCTTGAAGACGGAAACCTGCAGCAGATGCGGGATCATCTGGACTACGCGCTCGAGGATGTGCCGGACCATGCGATGCTGCTGTTCTTCTATGCCGGTCATGCGGTGCAGAAGAACAATGTGAACTGGCTGTTGCCGATCGATTTCGTGCCGACGAAAGGGGTTCGTGTCGAAGAGACCGCCCTTGGCAGCGACGAGATCCTGAAAAATCTCGAGACCGTGCCGGACGCCACCCGGATCGTCATTCTGGATGCCTGCCGCAACTACCCGCTTGGCGATGCCGACGAGGTGGTGGGCAATGGTCTCGCCGGCCTGATCACCCAGGGCAACAGCCTGATCGCCTATGCCACGCTGGCCGGTGACGTGGCCCGCGATGGCAACGGGCCGAACAGCCCCTATACCGGGGCGCTGGTCTCGGCGCTGAACACGCCGGGGCTGGAGCTTTACGACCTGTTCCGCACCGTGCGCTACAAGGTGCGCAGCGCGACCGACGGGCTGCAACTGCCCTGGGTCTCGGGCTCGCTGCCGCCCGGCATCGTGCTGAATGCCAGCATCGAGGAAAGCCCGGCCGAACTGGCGCAGCTGGACGGGCTGGACCCGATCCAGGCGGTGCATTGGCGGGCCATCGCACGCAGCAACGATCCCGGCGATTTCGAGGCCTTCGTGACCGCCTATGCCGACTCGCCCGCGCGCAACATCGCGCTGCAGCGCGAACAGGAATTGCTGGCCGAACAGGTCGAGCCGACGCCGCCAGTACAGATCGATGTCGTGTCGCCGGAAGGCGCGCCCTTCACCATCACGGCCTGCGACACATGGGTCTCGGACCCGCTGGACCCCAAGCGCATCGCGCCGGGCGTACCCTGGGGCCTGGTGAATACCCGCAACGCCATCCGCGACTGTTCCATCGCCCTTTCACAGGACCCCGACAATCCGCGGCTGTCCTTCCTGCTGGCCCGGGCGCTGGATATTGCCGAGAATTTCGACGACGCCCTGCGCTTCTACGAACGCGCGGCGGCGGCGGGCTATGGCGCCGCAAGCCGCAACCTGGGCTACATGTATCGCAATGCTCGCGGCGTGGCGCCCGATGACAGCCTGGCGGCGAGTTTCTATTTCCAGGCCTCTCTGGATGGCGTGGTCGATGCCCGCAAGGCGCTGGCCAAGCTTTACGAGGAAGGCTGGGGCGTGCCGCAGTCCTATCCCGAGATGCTGCGCTGGCTGAACCTGTCGGCCGAGGAGAACTATCCCAATTCTCTCGACCACCTGGGCAATCTCTATCGCACCGGCACCTATGTCCCGCAGGACGATGCCAAGGCGCTGGAACTGTATCAGCGCGGGGCTTCGGTCGGCTATGGCAATGCGATCGCCAATCTGGCGCGGGTCTATCGCGACGGGCTGGGGGTAGGGGAAGACCGCGCCCGCGCCATGACGCTGTACCAGTCAGCGGTCGATCGCGGCAATGCCTTCGCGCCTTATCATCTGGGCCGCATGCTGCTGGACCCCAAGGGCGACGAGCTGGCCGATCCGGTTCGCGCCCGCGAACTGTTGGAGCTGTCGGCCGAGCGGGGCTATTCTTGGGCACTGTGGCAGCTGGCCCGCAGCTGGAAGGATGGCGATTTCGGCGAGGTCGACCTGGACACGGCCGCCTTCTACCTGTGGATCGGCGCCGAGGCCGGCAATTCCATGCGCAACACCGACGGCGAGAAGCTGGTCGCTGACGCGACCGAGCTGCTGCAGGAGATCGAGCCGCAACTGTCGCAGGCCCGGCGCGATGCGGTGGAACAGCGCACCCAGCAATGGCTGAAGCAGAACAGCCTGCTGGATTTCAGCCTGCTGTTTCCCTACTAACCGCTCAACCGGTCCCGAACAGATCCCGACTATAAACCTTGCCAGCGACATCGGACAGAAGCGGGCTGTGGCGGTTGGCGAGGATCAGGTCGGCCTCGGCCTTGAAGGCGTCGAGATCGCGGATCACGCAGCTGCCGAAGAACATCCCTTCGGTCAGCACCGGCTCGTAGACGATGACCTCAATGCCTTTCGCCTTGATCCGCCGCATGATCCCCAGGACCGAGCTGTTGCGGATGGTTTCGCTTCCCGCCTTCATCGCCAGCCGGAAAATGCCGACCACGCGCGGCTGCCGCGCCGCGATCTGTTCGGCGATGAAATCCTTGCGCGTGGTATTCGACTGCACGATGGCCGAGATCAGGCTTTGCGGCACGCCCTTGTAATTGGCCAGCAATTGCCGGGTATCCTTGGGCAGGCAATAGCCGCCATAGCCGAAGCCGGGATTGTTGTAATGATCGCCGATCCGCGGGTCGAGGCCGACGCCCTCGATGATCTCGCGGGGGTTCAGCCCGTGGCTGAGGGCATAGCTGTCCAACTCGTTGAAGTAGGCGATCCGGAGCGCGAGATAGGTGTTCGCGAAAAGCTTGATCGCCTCGGCCTCTTCAGCCCCGGTGAACAGCACCGGCATGTCCTTGCGGATAGCGCCCTCGACCATCAGCGCGGCAAAGCGGCGCGCGGCGGGGCCGCGATCGCCGACCACGATGCGCGCGGGATAGAGGTTGTCCTGAAGTGCGCTGCCTTCGCGCAGGAACTCGGGCACGAAGAAGATGCCGTCATGGCCGGTCTCGGCCCGCATCCGGGTGACAAAGCCGACCGGCAGGGTGGATTTGATGACGATGGCCGCCTGCGGGGCAAGACGCCGCGCCGCGCCGATCACCGCCTCGACCGACGCGGTGTCAAAGCGGTGGCTGCCCGGGTCGTAATCGGTAGGCGTGGCGATGATGACGAAATCGGCCCCGGTCAGCGCCTGCACGGGATCGGTAGCAGCGGTCAGGTCCAACGGTTTCTCGGCCAGGTAGCGCGAGGCCAGCGCATCCTCGACCGTCGAGCGGCGCGCATTGACCTGTGCCACGCGATCCGCGTCGATATCCAGCGCCCGGACCCGATGGTTCTGCGCCAGCAGCACCGCGTTCGACAGGCCGACATGGCCAAGCCCGGCAACCGCGATTGTCGTTCTGCGAGGGGTCTGCGCGGTCATCGGGGAAACTAGGGCCGGGCGTCGATGATGCGAGAGGCGACACCGATGATCTGGTCCTCGCGGCCCTTCAGCGTTTCGGCCAGCGCCTCGGCGACCGAGCCGACGCTTTCGTCGCGCGGTCGCCGCAGGTCGAAAAGCGGGGTTTTCGACAGGATGGCGATGATCTCGGACTTGCCGTAATTACCGTCGGTCACCCGGATGCCGATGCGCTTGGTGTCCTCCTTGACCTCGTCGATGGACCACAGCACCCGCACCCGCCGCACGCCGCTGTCCACCTCGCCCAGATCATCGACCAACGATTCGGGCTGGTTGATATTGGGCAGCACGTGGAAGACCTTGCCGGTATTGTCGACCGCCATCACCCACAGCGACGCCCCGGTCACGGTGGCGGGGAATTGCACATCGACCACCGGGTTCTGGCCGGTCCGGAAGACGCCGTTCAACACCGCCTCCCCGGTATCGCCGCGCCCCACCCAGAGCGACATTCCGCCCGAGGCCGCCGCCGCCGGAAGGACCGAGCGGATCTCGCAGAGGTCGGGGTTCAGCACCGTGCCCTCGACCCGCAACTCGCGGTCGCCGATCAGCGGGGCCAGCGCGGTCTGGATGGTCTTGGCATCATCGGCGCTGGCCAGATCGCCGGTCACGGTGATGCGGTCGCGCAGGCCGAACTCGGTCGGTTGATCTTCCGGCGCGGTCAAGGGCCCGCAGGTCGCGATCTGGTCAAGCTGGGGCTGCAACGTCGCCCAGCTGAGTGTCTCGGGCCCCGCCGCCAGATCGGTCTGGACCGACATGCCCGACTCCGGCTGCCATCCCTCCAGCGTCGCCTTGAAAGCCTCGCGCGTCGCCGCATCGGGCGCAAGGCCAGAGATGCGGGCGCTGGTATCGCTGACCGCCAGATCCCATTGCGTCAAGGCCGAGGCCAGCGTCATCAGGTCGGCCATGTTGTCGGGCCAGGTCGGGCCGGGCATCCCGCGCGCCAGCGTGAGAGCATCCTCGGGCGCGGTTGCGCCGGTCACCTCGGCAAAGGCGGCGCGCAGGGCGGTGGCGGTCTCGGCGTCTGGGGCATTGCCCGACAGGCTGCCGGTGCCATCCGCTGCGAGGCTGGCGTTCAGGCGATAGGGCGCCGCCTCGGGCAAGGCCGGGGCAAGGGCGCCGCTGGACCAGAGCCAGCCGCCCGCGCCCGCCAGAAGCAGCGCCAGCGCCCCAAGAATCAGCGGCAGTCGGGTTTTTCGCTGAGGGGCTTTCGGGTTGATCCGCGTGGGCTGGGTGCCGGGTTTCAGCCAGCCATCCAGCCGCGCCAGCGCCTCGGCCGCGCTTTGCGGACGCTGCGCCGGGTCGGGGGCGGCCAGCCAGTCGATCAGGTCCTTCAGCGGCGGTTTCAGATCCGATGTGTCCAGCGGGTTGCGCTTGTAGCGAACGACCTCGCCGGGGTTCATCCCGACCTCGGGCACCGCCTGCCGCGCCGCCGCCAGCAGCAGCGCGCCCAGACCATAGAGATCGGCGCGGAAATCGGACTTGCCGTCCAGCTGCTCGGGCGCGGCGTATTCGTACTTGCCGGCGAATTCATTGCCGACAATGGTGCGCGCCCCGGCTGCGGTATCCTTGGCGATGCCGAAATCGATGATCGTCGCCCGATCGGGCCGGCCGCTGCGCAGGATGATGTTGTCGGGCGACAGGTCGCGATGGACGATGCCCCGGCTGTGGGTCGCGACCAGCCCTTCCAGCACCCGATGGGCGACGATCATCAGCGACCTGTCGTCCAGCCGCTGTTCCAGCATGACCTGGTTCAGCGACGGCCCGTCGATATAGTCCATGACCAGAAAGACATGCCCGGCATCCGAGCGCGAACATTCCGAATAACGCACCACCGCATCATTGATGATATCGCGCATTTGTTCTTCGCGCTTTATCAGCTCGACATAATCCGAATTTCCCGAAAAACGGGTATTCAGCGCCTTGATGGCGACATCCCGCTCGACCACCTGGTTGCGGGCAAGATAGACCTCGCCCGTTCCACCGCGTCCGATAACCCGAATGATTTCATAGGTATTGTTGAGAACCTGACCGGGGCTGAAGATATCGGAATGCATGGTATCCTTCATCCAGCTATGCTGTCGGCGGGTGCCGTCAATACTGTCGCGTCAGTCTGAAATATAGTCTATCATAACCCGTGATGCGCCATGGATAAATTCATCGCCCATCCGCCCGGCCCCCTGTCGCTTCTCGGAGGTTTATTCGGATGATTACACCGAACCGGCAGAAATGGCAGCGGCAGGCTGCGGCCTGCAGGGTGCCGCTGCGCCAGCCGCCATGGTTCGGCTAGGGCGGTGCAGCCATGCGGGTTCTGAACCAGACTGGGTTTGTCCACCAGTTCACCATGGCAATGGACAAGTCCGGTCGGGAATACCTGTCCTTCGTGGTCAAGGGCACCTTTGATTTCCCGCGCGAGCCGACGGGAAAGCCGCAGCGCTCGGCGGTGCAGCGCCCACTGGTCATGGCGGATGAATATATCGGCGCGCCGGGCCTGTCGCCGGTGCTGTGGGAATCCGATTTCGCCTTTCGCAAGTCGCGCTGCGACATCGTGCTGCAGGGCGCGGCCTATGCGCCGGGCGGCAAACCGGCCGAGCGGGTCCGCGTCGGCCTGAGGGTCGGGCCCTGGTCCAAGCAGTTCGACGTGGTCGGCCCGCGCGAATGGCGCGTCGTCGGCCCCTCGATCACCGCGACCCGGCCCTATCCCTTTGCCCGGCAGGTGTTTTCCTATGGCACCGCCTTCGGTGGCCCCGACCGCACCGATCCCGAGGACAAGGCGCCACCCGCCTATGCCGCCAATCCGGTCGGGCTGGGCTTTGCCGGCATCCGCTCGCAATCGCGGCTGACCGGCCAGCCCCTGCCCAATACCGAGGCCGTCGACCAGCCGGTGACATCGCCCTATGGCGATTATCGCCCGATGGCACTGGGTCCAATCGGGCGCGGCTGGCCGGCACGGATCCGCTTTGGCGGGACCTATGACCAGAACTGGATCGACAACATCTTTCCCTTCCTGCCCGCCGATTTCGACGAGCGTTATTTCCAGATGGCCCCCGAGGATCAGCAGACCGCCCCGCCGGAAACCGGTGCGCCGGTCACGCTGGTCAACCTGACTCCCGGCGGGCGCGAGAGCTTTCGCCTGCCGGATACCGCCCTGCCCATCCGCATCTTCCGCGGCGGCGAGACCTGCCTCGAGGTGGCGCAGCGCCCCGATACGCTGATCTTCGACCCCGAGGCCCGGGTCTTCATGCTGGTCTGGCGGGTCTGGGTGCCGATGCAGCGGATCATCACCGAATTCACCCAAGGCTGGATCGGCGCGCCGACGCCGGGGATGAAACGCGCGATGCGGTCCGGCAAACGCTATCTGCGCGGCTTTGCCGAGGCCTTCGCATGAGCGTGCCCCTGCATATCCGCGCGGCCGGGATGGTGACGGCGGTGGGCCTCGACTGCGCCTCGGCGGCGGCGGCGATGCGGGCGCGGCTGGACGGATTCCAGGAAACCCGGTTCATCGGACCGGGCGGCGGCTGGCTGATCGGCGCGCCGGTGCCGCTGCCGCGCAACTGGATCGGCGAGAAGCGCCTTGCCCACCTGGCCGCCGGCGCGATCGTCGATGTGCTGAGCAAGGCGCCCGAGCTGGGCAGCGACTTTGCCCTGATCCTGTGCCTGCCCGAAACCGGACGACCCGGCCGCCCGATCCGCGACGATGCCGGTTTCGCGCGAACCATGCTGGACTGCGCCGGCCTGCCCGCGACGATCAAGACGCAGGTTGTGGCCCATGGCCGCCCCTCGGGCTTCGTCGCCCTCGATCAGGCCCGGAGGCTGATCGACACCGGCCGCGCGGCCCATGTGCTGATCCTTGGCGTCGACAGCTACCTGACGACACTGTCGGTCGCGCATTACATCGCCGAGGGGCGGATCCTGACCAACGACAACGCCAATGGCTTCATCCCCGGCGAGGCGGCGGCGGCGGTGCTGTGCTCGACCGCCGGGCCGCTGCGGTTGACCGGGCTGGGGCTGAGCCGGGAAAAGGCCCCGATCTACAATCGGCAGGACAAGGACGGGCTGGACCTGCCGCTGCGTGGTGACGGGATGACGGCGGCCTATCAGGCAGCCTTCGCGCAATCGGGGCGGCGGCATTCGGATATCGGCATCAAGATCGGCGATCTGGTCGGCGAATCCTACTGGTTCAAGCAGACCGCGCTGGCGATGCTGCGCACGCAGCGCGAGCGCAGCGATGTGCAGCCGATCTGGCCCGTCGCCGCCAGCCTTGGCAATATCGGCGCGGCGGTGACGCCGCTGATGCTGGGCTGGGCGCTGGAGGCCAAGCGCAAGGGCTATGGCGGCACGGGACCGATCCTGGTCGAAGCCTCCTCTGACGACGGCGCCTGCGCCGCAGCCGTGGCGGAGGCAGCATGACGGTCTTTGCCAATGGCTTGGAGATTTCATCGAAGAAGCAGGGCTGCAAGGTCATCGCGGCCTTTCCCGACACCTGCTTCACCCCGCCACTGACGCCCGCGACGCCGCCCGGCGTTCCGGTGCCCTATCCCGATTTCGGCCAGGATTCCGACCTGACCTCGGGCACCGGCACGGTCAATATCGGGGGTGAGCCCGTCAGTCAGGAAAACTCCAGCAAATACAGCAAATGCTCGGGTGACGAGGCGGGATCGGCGCCGAAGAAGGGCATCATCACATCGAAGAACATGGGCGCGGTCTACGCGCAGAAATGGTCGATGGATGTGAAGTTCGAGGGCAAGGGCGTCGTGCGGTTCAGCGACATGGCGACCAGCAACCATGCCTGCAATCCGGGTGATTGTCCGCCAATGGTCATCGTGGCCAAACTGAATCTGGCGAATGCCGATTGCGCCGCATTGGCTGTCGAGCTTCAATTGCATGAACATGGGAAGAGCCCTTGCCAGACCAAGAAAACTGGGAAGGAATCCGAACACACATTCGGTGCTGCCACCCTGCAAAAGAAGCGAGGTAAAACCACGTGCAGCAAGTGGCCGAATTACGACGACAAGAAGGCGCCATGCATCTGCATGCAAGCATACCACATGGACGAAAGCGGCAAGCCCAAGTCGGGCCCGGGCTCCAAGCAGAATACCGATCATAACCGCAAAACGAACGCCTGCGAGGACCTGCTGGATGCATGTCGTGACGGCTGCACATGTGCAGCCGACGGATCAGGATGTAGCCTTTCCTGCACCATTCCTACGGCCGAGCAATTTCTGAAGACTTCGGTCAAGGCGACCTGCGAAAATGACGAGAGGATCAGAAAAAAGGGGAAAGAGGAGAAAGGCGAGGCAACGAGGTGCCTGACGGCGGTCAACCTCGCCTACCTTGCGGGTGTCGACGAGAAGGACGACGAGGAGTCAGCAAAAAAGAAAATGGACGAGACAAAGAAGAAGCCGATCTGTGGGAAAGGAGTCTGCAAATCCGACAAGAACGCGCCTTGTCCAGGCTGCTGAACTTAGAAGAAGGGGGGAATCATGAAATTCTATCGGAACCTGTTGAGATCGCGTGGTGCAGAGGTCGAGGTAATGAATGCCTATTGCTTCGATGACAATGAGTTCTTTGCCGTCATCCAGGCAGTCAATGACACGACCGAGCGGCGGGCATCGATCCTGGTCCGTGTCCCGAAAGACGAGCCCCAGAAATTTGAAGTTCTGGACGAGTTCGACAGAAAGACCGTCGACTACTACGCGCCCAATGCAAACTTGCATTTTGTTCAGGCCAGTGGGCGCCACTTGCGTGTGATCCGCGATCGAGAGATGTCCAGGCACAGCTTTGTCAGCTACATGACCTCCCTCATGCATCTTGCCGGAGCTCCGCAGGAAAGCGTCATAGTCTATGGCGACGAAGGAATGGCCTTGCATTTCAAGGATGGCACGTTTTCGCCTCTAGAGACCGGCTTGGAAGAGGATCTGCATGCACTTCACGTTAATCGAGAGGGGCTTTTCGCCGTCGGCGGCAATTACGGTGCTTTTGCCATGGGATCGGCTGACAGGCTGAACCCGATCGACCTTGGGATCGGTTCAAGAATTGTCAAACTGCATGTGCGTGACGACGGAAGCGTCGCGATTGCGCTCGACGGTGCGCCGGCGTGCGAATTGCGAGGAGAAGAGTTGATCACGTTCAACGACCATCCCGCCGAGTGGTTTTCGATCTGCACCTACGACGACAGCGAGTTGTGGGGCGACAGCCTGTTTGGCATGTATCTTAGGCGCGGTGCAGAGTTCGTGCCTATGTGCAAAACTGGATACGCCTATAAAATGAACGTTGCCGGGCGCAACCTTGTCGTGAACTCTGCCTTCGCCGTGCGCATATTTGATGGAGCATCTTGGCGTACATTTGCACTGCAAGCTGACCCGGACCAGCCTTTCGTGGAAACTGAGTTGGACTTCGAGCCGAACTGGCCAGGCTAACCCCGCACAGGCGGGTCAGGGGTGAAATGAGAAAACTTCTCTGCCAAATAGCCCCGCACCTTCTCCAGATCCAACGCCGCCACCCTGAGCCCCGCCGCTCCTGGCTGCAGCATGCGGAGGACAAACAATTCCCCCGCCTCGGGATATTCGGCATAGCGTTCCTCGGCCACGCGCAGCCCGTCGGGGCCGGCGACGCGCAGCCCGTCGATATGGGCGTCCAGCCGCTCGACCAGGCGGGCAAGCCGTTCCGCGTCCATCTCGGCATTCTCTTCGGGATGCAGCAGGTTGTAGTCATAGACCGTCCACAGGAAGGCCGCCTGCTCGGCGTGCTGGCGCAGCATCTCTTCGACGACCGGGGCGCGGTAGGTCATCAGTTCAGGTTGACCGAGCCGCCGCGGATCCGGTTCGAGGCCGAGGCGTGGCTGACAAGGTTGGTGCCGCGGATGGTGATGTGGCCGTCCTTCTCCATGATGATCGAAGCCTTGCCGACGCGCAGTTCGATCCGCTCTGCGGCGGTGACCTTCACCGTCTCGCCGTCGCGGATGACCTGCGGGGCAACTGCGGCTGCGGCATCGGGCCGCACCGGTTCGATGATGCGGCCGATGATCAGCGGGCGGGACAGGTCGCCATCCTCGAACAGCAGGGCGACCTCTGATCCCGTATGCTCGGCGGCAAGCGGGGTCAGGCTGCGCGCGGGAATGGCGTGATCGCGGGCGTTCGAGGGGAAGACGACAAGCGCCGCGCCATCCCTGAACCCCATCAGCAATCCGATGACAACGCCGTCCAACCGGTTCTTGACGTCCATCACGCGCCTCGTCACCGGCGAAATACCGGTTCGGTCATTATTCCACAGTGACGGCATTTCACCAAGGGCCGCAATCTATTTCCGTCGGACAAGATCCCCGACCCCAGCGGGTCAAAAAACCGGCCCTGGGCGATCGGCTATCCGCCCGATTTTTCAAGATCATTGCAAGAATCGCGACCGTCTGCAAGAATGTCAAAATCCACTATGTCAGGTTAAATAATAGATTATCTTTTGGGATCGTGAAGGCAGGAGCCGAATGGATCTGGAGAGTCTACTGTCCCCGCTTGCCGGGGAGCAACCCTCTGGGGTTGAGTTGCGCAATGATGCGCGCTTCCATTCGATCGAGCGTTTGCTTGAGCCGGCAGCCCGTGAACATCGCGTCAAGGCGGACGGATCGGTCAACGAATCCGCCGCGCCGGTGGATTGGTCCAGCGTGCTGTCGCAGGGCGAGGACTTGGCCGGCGACGGGCGCGACCTGCGCCTGCTGGTGATCCTGGTCCGGGGGCTTTACGCGACCGAGGGGTTCACCGGCCTGTCGCAGGGCATCGGCCTGTTGCAGCGCAGCGTTGGGGACTATTGGGACAGCCTGCATCCGGGCCTGCGCGACCGCGACGATCCGCAGATGGCGGCGATGGCGCGCAGCAATGCCCTAAGGCAATTGGACAATAGCGACAATGGCTTGCTGGGCGACATCCGCTTTGGAATCGCCTTCAGCCCGCGCGGCATCGGGCCGGTTTCCTTCGACGATCTTGCCGGCATCCTGCTGTCGGATTTCGAGGTGCAGTCGCGGATGGCATCGGGCCTGAACAAGGCCGAACAGGATGCGATCCTGGCGCGGCATCAGGACCGGGCCAAGCGTGCGCGCTCGGCTTGCAGGGCGATGGCCGCCGAAGAGGCCGAAGTTGTCGGGGCGATGGTCGCCGATATGGGCGTGTGTCTCGCCGGGATCGCTGCGCTGTGCCAAGTCTTTGGCGAGAAGGGCGGTTTCGACGGCGCCTCGGGCCTTGGGTTGAAGGAACTGACCGATTTCCTGACAAACTGCCGTAAATCGCTGGAAACGGCATTGGCAGAAACCGCAGCCCAATCCCCGGCGAGTGCAGCCGAGCCCGTCGCAACCCCGGAACGCCCGGCCGCAGCGGCCGCCGCATCGCCGGCCCCTGCCCCGGCAGCCGCAAATGGCGCCGCCGCTCGGCCCGGCGAGATCAATTCCCGTGGCGATGTCGAATTGGCGCTGGATCGGATCGTGGCCTTTTACGAACGCACCGAACCATCAAGCCCCATTCCACATGTCGCGCGCCGCCTGCGACGGATGGTCGCAATGGATTTCCTGCAATTGATGACCGAAATCGCGCCATCAGGATTGAAGGAATTCCGTAATATTGCTGGAATAGAAGAAAATAAAAAGTAATTGTTAACTGCACAACTCGGAAACTAGAAAGGGTCCGCGGATGAGCGAGAGCAAACAGAAGGTGATCGAGCGGAACAGGGCGCCGCGCGTCCAGATCGCTTACGACGTTGAGCACTATGGCAGTCCGACGACCATCGAACTGCCTTTCGTGATGGGTGTGATGGCCGATCTTGCCGGCGAATCCGAAACCGCCGAGGCCAAGAGGCCGGTCGGCGACCGGAAATTCGTCGAGACCGATGCCGGACGCTTCAACAAGTTCATGGAGTCGCTGTCGCCGCGGGTGAAGACGCGGGTGCCGAACGCCCTGCCCGCCGCCGAGGGCGCCGAAGCCGACGAGGAACTGTTCGTCGATCTCAGCTTCAAGAGCATGAGCGACTTTGCCCCCGACAAGATCGCCCAGCAGGTGCCGGCGCTGAATGAACTGCTGAAGATGCGCCAGCAGCTGGAGCAGTTGCTGAGCTACATGGATGGCAAGGTCGATGCCGAAAAGCGCATCGCGCAGTTGCTGAACAACGAACCCTTGCTGCAGCAGGCGGCCGAGCAGGCCATGGCGGCGGGCAAGTCGGGTGAGGAGGGCTGAACATGGCTGACGCGAAACAGGAAGCCGCCGCGGGCGGTGCTGCCGAGGCCGAAGCCATCGACCTGGCCGAGTTCAGCGAGCTTCTGGAAAAGGACTTCCGGGTCAAGGACAGCGAGGGCGAAAAGCTGAAGGCCCTCGTCTCGAACCTTGCCATCGCCGCGAAGGAACGCTCGGGCACGGCGACCATCTCGGGCAATGCGATCAAGTCGATCAAGTCGCTGATCGCCGGCATCGACCAGATGCTGTCCAAGCAGATGAACGAGATCCTGCATGACGAGAAGCTGCGCAAGATCGAGGGGACATGGCGCGGGCTGCATTACCTGGTCAACAACACCGAGACCGATTCCAAGCTGAAGATCCGGGTTCTGAACATCAAGAAGAACGAACTGGCCGATATCCTCGAGGATTACGAGGGCCAGATGTGGGACCAGTCGCCGGTCTTCAAGAAGATCTATACCGATGAATACTCGATGTTCGGCGGCGAGCCGATCGGCTGCATCATCGGTGATTACGAGTTCGGCCATAAGCCCAAGGATGTGGGCATGTTGCGCAACCTGTCGGGCATCTGCGCCTCGGCCCATGCGCCCTTCATCGCGGCGGCGGCGCCGCAGCTGTTCCGCATGGAAAGCTGGCAGGAACTGCCCAATCCGCAGGACCTGCAGCAGATCGTGTCCGGGCCGGAATATGCCAGCTGGCAGTCGCTGCGCGAAAGCGAGGATGCGCGCTATCTCGGGCTGGCCATGCCGCGGGTGCTGGGGCGGCTGCCCTATGGCGCGGATACGGTGCCGGTGAAGGGCTTCGACTTCGAAGAGGTCATCGACGCCAAGCATGACAACTATGTCTGGATGAACGCGGCCTTCGCGATGGGCGTGAACATCAACCGCAGCCACAAGCTTTATGGCTGGGGAACGCAGATCCGCGGGGTGGAATCGGGCGGCACGGTGCTGAACCTGCCGGTGCATACCTTCCCGACCGACGATGGCAGCGTGGCGATGAAATGCCCCACCGAGATCGCCATCGACGACCGGCGCGAGGCCGAACTGGCCAAGCTGGGGATGATGCCGATCCTGCATCGCAAGAATACCGATGTGGCGGCCTTCATCGGCGCGCACAGCCTGCAGGATGACGAGGCGCGGGCCGGGCGGCTGGTCGATCCCGATGCGCAGGCCAACGAACGGCTGTCGGCGAACCTGCCCTATCTCTTCCCGGTCTCACGCTTCGCGCATTACCTGAAGGCCATCGCGCGCGACAAGGTCGGCACGTTCAAGGAACGTAACGACATGCAGAAATGGCTGTCGGAATGGATCAACCGCTATGTGCTGGCCAATCCGTCCATGGCCGACGACCGGGCCAAGGCCAAGCGCCCGCTGGCCGCCGCCGAGGTCCAGGTCGACAGCGTCGAGGGCCGTCCGGGCTATTACAACGCCCGCTTCTACCTGCGCCCGCATTACCAGCTGGAGGGCATCAACGCGAGCCTTCGGCTGGTCTCGGAACTGCCGTCGGTCAAAGGCTGACGGCAGGCCCCGCGCCGGATGATCCCGAACAGGCCGGTCCCGGCCTGTTCAGCCTTAACACCGCTGGTCGCAGCCCTTTGGGCGATCAAACCCCTAATCTGGTACAGAAAGGAAGAACTCCATGGCATTCAGCGGCTATCTGAAAATCACCGACATCCCCGGTGAAAGCAAACGCGCCGACCACGAGGACGAGATCGTCATTTCGGCTTTCTCCTGGGGGGTCAGCCGGGCGGCGTTCCGCAACTCGGGCGGCCAGCGCGAAAGCGGCCTGGCCGATATCCAATCCCTGCAGGTCAGCAAGGATTACGACGCCTCCTCGCCCTATCTGGCCCTGGCCTGCATCAAGGCCAAGAACCTGGGCGAAACGGTCATGACGCTGCGCAAGGACCAGGGCGACGCCCATTCCGACTATCTGACGATCACCATGACCAATACGCTGGTCGAGAACTACCAGACCTCGGGCGGCGGCGGCGGCAATCCGGTCGACAGCTTGACCCTCAGCTTCGACACGCTGAAGATCAAGTATATCGCCGATGCCGACGACCTGACCGCCGGTGACGAGCACGAGGTCGAATACGACACGCTGGCGGCGAAATGAGCACTGCCTGCGGGCAAGGCTGACAGGTGGCGGAACGGGCAGATATGCAGCCATCCCTGCGCGAGGCGGTTCAACCATCCTTGTGGGACCGCCTCGTGGACGAATTGCATGGGCTGGGCGCCGAGTCGGCCGCGCTGCGGCGCGAGCTTGGCCGGAAACTGGGCGGCGAGGCTGCGGTGGATGCGCTCCTGTCCGACGGCCCCCGGACGATCGAGGCCGACGACTCGCTGGATGACGAGACCCGGCGGCGGGCGTATCAGCTGGCCGCGCTGGATCGACGCCGGCAGCGGCTGGAGGAGGGTGGCGTCATCGTCACCCCCGATGTGCTGCGCGAAGCGGTTCGTCGCGATATCGAGATGCTGTTCAACATCGAACGGTTCGAATCCAGCTATCTGCTGAGCGAGCGCGAACTGACCACCACCACCCTGCCCGAGGAACTGCTCGAGGATTACCCCGAGGTCCGCCGCTCGGTGGTGAATTACGGCGTGCCGTCCTTTTCTGGTCGGCACGGCTCGGATTTCGACCCCGATGTGCTGTCGCGCGAACTGGTCGAGGTGCTGCGCATCTTCGAGCCGCGGCTGAAGCGCGACAGCGTCAAGGTCAAGGTCTCGGCCAATGACAAGACCGGTCTCAGAATCGAGATCGACGCATTGCTGATGCTGTCGCCGGTGCCGGAACGACTGCGGCTGTCCACCATGATCGATCTGGACAATGGCCGCGCTGTCACCTCGATGGAGGAGCGGTGATGGACCGGGTGTTCCTCGACTATTACGAAGAGGAATTGCAGCATATCCGATCGCTCGCGACCGAGTTCGCGGCGCTGCATCCCAATGTCGCGCGCAACCTGTCGATGGATGCGATCCCCTGCCCCGACCCCTATGTCGAGCGGCTGCTGGAGGGCGTGGCCTTCCTGGCGGCGCGCACCCGGCTAAAGGTCGATGCCGAATCCAGCCGCCATGTCCGCGACATGATCGACGCGCTTTACCCCGATCTGGCGGGGCCGGCGCCGGCGATGACGATTGCGGAATTTGCGCCCGGTCCGCAGGTCGATGTCATGCTGGACGGCCATGCCGTGCGCCGCGGCACCCGGCTGGTCTCGGCCCTACGCGAAGGCACGCGGACTCGCTGCACCTATACCACGGCGCAGGCGGTGCAGATGTGGCCCCTGCGGCTGGTCTCGGCGGATTACCTGCAGGACAAGGGCGCGCTGATGCAGGCCGGCCTGTCCGAACGGGTGGCCCGCACAGCCAATGCCGGGCTGCGGCTGAAGATCGCGCGCCGGGGCGTCGGCCCGCTGTCCGAGCTGTCGCTCGACACGCTGCCGGTCTTCTTCGGCGCGGGCCAGCGCGGCGGCGTGATCTTTGACGCGATCTTCGGTTTCGGCGCGGGGGCGGTGGCGCGGCCCGCCGACAGCAAGGCGGTCTTCGCCCCCATCGCTCAGCCCACCATGGTCGGCATCGAGGACGACGAGGCCTTGCTGCCCCGTGTGCGCCAGTCCTTCGAGGGCTATCGCCTGCTGCGCGAATATTTCCTGATGCCCGAGCGGTTCCATTTCGCCCGGCTGAACGGCCTCGCGCGCAGCGTGCGGGCCTGCACGCAGGTCGGCATGGCGCTGGAGGTGGTGATCCTTTTCGCGCGCCAGCGCCCGGAACTGGCGGGTGTTTCCGCCAGCGATTTCCGCCTGTTCGCAACGCCGCTGGTCAATCTCTTCGAGCATGAATGCAACATCGTCGAACTGCGCAAGGGCCGCTCGGCGCACCTGGTCCATGCCGACCGGACCCGCCCCAAGGATTTCGAGATTTTCCGCCTGCAGCGTGTCCATGATGCTGCCGTCGAGGGACCGCAGGCCAGCCTCTCGCCGCTGATCTCGGTCGAGGCGCGGGCCGAGAGCGGCCATGTCTACAGCACCGAGCGCCGCCCCCGCCGCCCCGATACCGAAGAGGTGCGGCGCGGGCAGACCCGGTCCAGCTATTCCGGCGATGATTTCTATATCACCGTGGCCCGTCCCGCCGGGATGCCGAAGGTGGCGCCGATCACCCAGCTGGATATCCGCGCGCTCTGCACCAATCGCGACCTGCCGATCCTCGACGACCGCCCGACCCTGACGCTGGAAACCGGCGATCCGGTCCAGCAGGTCAAGCTTCTGGGTCCGATGCGGCGGCCGCGCGCCTCGCTGCGTGCCAGCCTGCCCTCGGGCGCGACCGATGACCGTCGGATGGATGACCTGACCTGGCGCTGGATCGCGCAGCTGAGCCTCAACCACCTGTCGCTGGCCATCGATGACAAGGATGCCGAACCGCTGCGCGCCGTGATCCGGCTTTACGCCGACCGGGGCGATCCGGCGCTGACCCAGCATGGCGATGCGCTGATCCGCGTCACCTCGCGCGCCGTGGTCGACCGGCTCGAAATACGTGGTCCGCTGTGCTTCGCCCATGGCACCGAGATCACGCTGGATATCAACGAGGCGCTGCTGACCGGCGGAAGCCAGTTGTTGCTGTCGGCGCTGCTGGCGCGGTTGTTCAGCCGGCAGGCGGCGATCAATTCCTTTGTCCGCACCCGCACGCGGTTGGTTCAGTCACAATTGGAGGTGGTATGGCCGATGACGACCGGCACCCGCGCACTGATCTGACCCCCGGTCCGGCAGAGGCGTCGGCGCCCGAGATCGCCAACATGGATTTCTTCGAGCTTCTGCGGCAGCTCGAAACCGCGACCCTGCGCTTTGGCCGGGCCGGCGGCGCGGCCACGGAGCCGGCGCGACTGTCGCAGCAGCCACGGCAATCCTTCGCGGTCAGCGACCTGGCCGAATTCACCCCGGGCGGCGAGGGCCAGCCGCCGCGCATCGCCGTCAATCTTCTGGGCCTGATCGGCCCCGAAGGCCCGATGCCCCTGCACCTGACCCGCTGGATCATCGCCCGCCAGTCGAGCCGATGGTTCGCCGGGGCGGAAAGCGGCGGCGCCTCGGCGGATACCTCGTTCCTCGATTTCATCAACATGCTGCAGCACCGGATGATGGCGCTTTACTGGCGGGCCTGGGGCGATGCGCGCTCGTCGGTTCAGCTGGCCCATGGCGATGGCGGCCAGGTGGTGGCGATGATGCGCACGCTGGCCGGGATCGGCCTGCCCGGGAGCCGGGGCGATGATGCGCGGCTCGACGGCTCGAAGCTCAGGCACGCGACCTCGCTGGCGCAGGAGGTGCGCGGACCCGACCGGCTGACCTCGTTCCTGCAATCGGTGCTGGGAGTGCCGGTGACGCTGGGGGAATTCGTCGGCGTCTGGCTGGACATCCCCGACCACCTGCAGACCCGCGTGGGCGTGCAGCACAACCATCTTGGGGCCGGGGCCATGGTGGGGGCCCGCCGCTTCGACCGCCAGTCGCGCGCCGAGATCCGGCTTGGCCCCCTGTCGCGGGCCGAGTTCGACCGCTTCACCGATGACCCGCAGATCCGCGCGCGGCTGCGCCACGCGCTGGTCTTTGCGCAGGGCAACGATATCGATTTCGACGTGCGCCTGATCCTGGCCGCGGATGAGGTCCCCCACGCCCGGCTCGGTGCCTGCCGCCTTGGCCTGACCACGTGGATCGATCCGATGAAGGGCCGCGATGCCGATGATCTCTGCTATACTCGGGTCAACGGGGACACTTCGGCAGCCGGCATGAAAGGTGCGGCATGAGTGTAAGACTGGTCATAGAATCCTCGCCCCATGCCCAAAGCGTGACCGAGCGCGTCTTTTCCGGCGGGCGTCTGGTGATCGGGCGCAGCGACGATGCCGATTGGGTGCTGCACGATCCCGACATGTACGTCTCGCGCCAGCATTGCATCCTGACCGAGCAGAACGGCAGGGTGATGGCGACCGATGCCTCGAGCACCGGCCTCTTCATCGACAATGCCGCGAACCCCGTCGGCACCAGCAAGGCCGTGCCGATCGAGCCGGGAATGCGCCTGCGCATGGGCGATTTCGTCCTGAGGGTCGAGGCGGTCTCGGGCGTAACGGCGGGACCCGCACCGCGCGCGCCTGTAACCGGCGGCATGGTCTTCGATTTCAGCCGTCGCGAGGACGAGCCGCTGCCGCCAGAGCCGGCGCCCCGCCCGAAGGACCTGCCTGATCCCTTCGGCCTGTCGAGCAGCGCCCGCAGCCACGAACGCCAGCGCCCGCCCGCACCGCCGAAGCCGCTGGATCAGGAGGATGCCTTCAGCCTCGATCTGCGCCGGGCCTTCGACCAGCCGGCGCCAGCGCCTTCACCATCGCCGACACCCGCACGCGCCGCGCCGCAAGGGACGGGTGGCGGCTATTTCGACAGCCCGGCTTTGGCAGGCACGCCCCCTGTCGCCCCGGCTCCGCCCCCCGTCGTGCCGGTCGAGACCCCGGCCGCCGCGCCCGATCTCTTTGCCGATTGGGGCCGCCCGCGCGAGGAAGCGGCAGCCGACCGGACCGAGGCCATCGAGGCCACCCCGGTCCTTTCCGCGCCGCCCGCCCTTGCGCCGGAGCCAGAGCTGGAGCTTGAGGCGCGGCCCGACCCCGCGCCCCAGGTTCCAGAGCCGGCCCCTGCGCGCGCGCCTCTGGACCAGTCCCCATCCCCACAACCTCAAAGCACCGGCGGCGATGCCTACGAGGCGCTGCTGCGCGGCATGGGTCTGGACCCGGCGCAATTCGCCGGCGATCCGGCGCAGCAGGCCGAGCAGATCGGCCGGTCGATGCGGATTCTGGTCGACGGGCTGATGCAGCAATTGCGGACCCGCGCGATGGCCAAGCAGCGGGCACGGGTGGCGCAGACCATCGTTGCCGGGGCCAATGTCAATCCGCTGAAATTCCTCGCCACGTCCGACGAGGTTCTGGCCAGTTTCCTGCAGCCGCGCGGCCGCAGCTACCTGGGCCCCGAGGAGGCACTAAACGAGGCCTTCCGTGACCTGACCGACCATCAGCTGCGCATGTGGGCCGCCTTGCAGACCGCCCTGCGCCGGATGATCGACCGGTTCGATCCCGAGCAACTTGAAAAGGCGATGGCCGATGTCGGCCTTCTGGAAAGCCTGATCGCCGGTGGCCGCAGCGCCAAGCTGTGGCGCCTTTACGAAGAGCGCTATCGCGAGATCGCCCGCTCCGCCGAGGATCAATTCCTCGGCGAGGTCGGGGCCGATTTTCGCGAGGCCTATGAAAGTGGAAGGAGTTAGCAGGATGACGAGCTATTTCGACAGGCGGGCCCTGCTTGCGGCATGCGCCACCGCGCTGCTGCTGGCCAGTTGCGGCCCCGGTGAAACGCCACCCACGGTCCTCGCGGTCACCGCGCAGGGGTCAGCCGGGATGAACCCCGGTCCCGATGGCGCCGACCGGCCGGTGACACTGAATATCCTGCAGCTCTCGGGCACGGGCGCGTTCGACGCCGCCGATGGTCTGGCACTGCAGGACCCGGCGACCGCGCTTGGCGCGGATCTGGTCAAGGCCGACCAGATCGTTCTGGCACCGGGGGCCAGCGCCTCGACATCGATCACCGTGCAGGCGGGCGTCACCACCATCGGCGTGACTGCAGGCTTCCGCGATCCCTCGGGGCGCAGCTCGCGCCAGAAGATCCCGGTTCCGGCGGCCTCGGCCCCGGTGACCATCACGGTCGGATCGGGTGGCCTGTCGGTAAGCGGCGGCTGAGCAGCGGGATTCGCATGACGGATAGAAACAAGGTCGTCTGGTCCGAGGGACTGTATCTGCGGACCCAGCACCTGCAGCAGCAGGACCGCCATCTCGGCTGGCTGGTGCGGCAGGCTTTGCGTGCCACGCCGCTGCAAAGCTTTGGCTTCGTGGCCCTGCAGCTCGACCGGGCGGCGCTGGATGCCGGGCAGGTCGCGCTCGAGATCGCCGACGGGATCATGCCGGATGGCACGATCTTCTCGGCGGTCGACAGCTGCCTGCCGATCGAGCCGGTGCCGGTCACCGCCAAGACCGCCGCCGGGCTGGTCCATCTTGCGATTCCCTCTGAAACCTCGGGCGGGGCCGAGATCGACCCCGCCCATGAAGACCCGTCCGGAATGCGCTATCGCGGTGATTTCACCACCATCCGCGATGCCATTGCCGGCGGCGCCGAGCCGACCGAGATCGAGATCGCCCGGTTGGCGCCCACGCTGCTGCTGCCGGGGCAGGAAACGCGCGGCTATACCACCCTGCCACTGGCGCGGCTGACCGGGTTGACCGCCGAGGGCGCGGTGGCGCTGGATGACGGTTTCCTTGCCCCCGCCCTGCATATCGGGGCGGTGCCCTGGTATGGGCAATTCCTCAAGGAGATGGTGACCGGGCTCGACCGGATCGCCGACGCCCATGGCTCGATGGTGCTGGGCGGTACCGGCGCCTCGATGGAGAACCTGCTGATCCTCGAACTGGCCAACCGCGCCCGGCCCCGGCTGGCGCATCTTCTGGCGCAGGACGATTGCCACCCGTCCGAGCTGATCTGCGAACTTGCCGGTCTGGCGGGGCAGATGGCGACCTATGGCGCCTCGGCCCGGCGGATGACGGAACTGCCGGTCTATGACCATGCCGATCCGCAGGCGGCCTATACCGCGCTGGCCGATACCCTGCGCTCGCTGATGCTGTCCCTGCGCCATGTCGAGCCGAAATCGCGCGCCCTGCCGGTCTCGCGCCATTCCGAGAACATCTGGACGGTGCGCATCGACAATCCCGAGATCATCAAATCCAGCCGCATCGTCCTGCGCATCGGCGGCGACCTGTCCGAGGCGATGCTGCGCAAGATCTTCGTCGATCAGGCGACGGTGGGTGCGGCGGGCGATTTCGACAAGCTGTGGAAATCGAAGCTGCCGGGCATCCCGCTGAAGCCCTTGAATTCGCAACCGCGCGAGATCCCCTATGACGGCGACCGGCTGTGCCTCGAGCTGGACCGGGGGTCCGAACATTACGCCGCGCTGGCCGATGCGCCGGGATTCGTGCTGGGCGTGGCGGGCAAGCTGGAGCGTGAACCGCAGATCGACTGCTATGCCGTGAACCGATAGGGCCGAAATGACCAATGACGATCCCTTTGGGCTGGATGCGGACGCCGGGCGAACCCGGGTCCGTCCGCGGCGTGCGGGCGGCGAAGCTCGACCCGCGACCCCCGCCGACGCGGCCCGGGGTGCGCCGCTGCGCACCGTGCGCGCCAGCGACAACCCGCTGGTTCGGGCCTTTGCAGCGCTTCTGGGGATCGCGCCGGAATTGCAGCGCGCCGTCGCCCCCGACAATCCCGACGTGCTGCGCACCCGGCTGCAGGACAACCTGACCCATGCCCGCGACGCGGCGGTGACCCTGGGCGTGCCGCTGACCCGCGCCGATCAGGGCGCCTGGTTCGTCGGCGCGCTTCTGGACGATGTGGCGATCAACACGCCCTGGGGCAGCGCCAGCGGCTGGCCGCGCCAGCCCCTCGTCGCCTCGATGTATGGCAATGTCGATTCCGGCAGCCGCTTCTATGACCTGGCCGAGGAATTGCTGCGCTATCCCGAACGCGACCCGCAGCTGCTGGAGCTGGTCTTCCTCTGCCTGTCGCTTGGCTTTCGTGGCAAGCACCGGATCAGCGGCGCCTCGGGCGAGGCCGAGATCGCCCGGCTGCGCGCCCAGATGGCCCGCGTGCTGCATGACCGCGATACGGCGGATGCGCCGCTGTCGCCCAACTGGCGCGGGGTCGAGGCCAAGGACGAGGATCGCAAGTTCATCGTCCCGATCTGGTCGCTGGCCTTGATGGCCATCGCCCTGACCACCGCCATCTATGTCGGCCTGTCGCTGCGGCTCTCGGGGCGCGGCGAGGACCTGTTCACGCTGGCGGGCGTGCTGCCGCCACCCGAACGCACCGCGATCTTCCGCCCGGCCATCGGCACGCCGGACGCGCCGCCGCTGGCCGCCAACCCGCTGCTGTTCGAGCTGCTGCCGCTGTTTGCCGAGGCCGCGCCCAAGGACACCGCAGCCGCGCTGACCGGGCGCGAGGATGTCTCGATCGCCGTGGTCGTGGTGCAATCCACCAATCCCGAGCTGTTCCAGTCGGCCAAGGCCAATATCAACGACAGCTATGGCCCGCTGGTCGCCTCGATTGCCGGGGTCATCACCGAAAATGCCGAGCTGATCGGCTCGGTGCGCGTGGTCGGCCATACCGACAGTGTGCCGGTGCAGACCGCGAACCCGTTCAAGTCGAACCAGGGGCTCAGCGAGGCGCGGGCCAAGGTGATCGCCGATCTTCTGGTCGCGGCGGGGGTGCCGGCGGGGCTGATCACCTCTGAGGGCAAGGCCGCCACCGAATCCATCGCCGACAATGCCACCCGCGAGGGCCGGGCGCGCAATCGCCGGGTCGAGATCATCCTGCAGAAGAAGGTCTAGGTGATGGCCGTCCTGAAGAAAATCCTGGGCTTCCTGTTCTCGCGCTTTCTGTGGACGCTGATCGGGGTCACCATCCTCTGCGTGCTGATCTGGCTTTACGGCCCGCTGATCTCGTTCGGCGAGATGCAGCCGCTGGCCTCGGACCTGACGCGGATCATCGTCATCGGGGTCATCATCATCCTGTGGCTGCTGTCGATGCTGCTGCGCCAGATGCGCGCGGCGCGGGCCAACCGTGTCTTCGTGCAGGAACTGGCCGCCCCGCCGCCCGAGGCGAAGCGCGGTCCGGGCGACGAGAACCTGGCCGAGGTGCAGAGCAAGTTCCAGGGCGTGCTGGAGCAGATGAAACGCTCCAAGCTCGGCAGCCGCAAGTTCCTGCGCGACATGCCCTGGTACGTGATCATCGGCCCGCCCGGCACCGGCAAGACCACGGCGCTGCGCCAGTCGGGCCTGCATTTCCCCATCGACCTCAGCGACGATCTGAAGGGCGTCGGCGGCACGCGCAATTGCGATTGGTTCTTTACCGAGGACGCGGTGCTGATCGACACCGCCGGCCGCTATGTCGAACAGCAATCCGACCCCGAGGTGGACGCCGCCGAGTGGAAGGGCTTCATGGACCTGCTGGTCAGGCATCGCGGGCGGCGGGCGCTGAACGGGGTGATCCTGACGCTGTCGGTGCAGGAACTGGCGGGCGATGACAGCTCGATCCGCGACCATGGGCGCGAGATCAGGAAGCGGCTGGCCGAGCTGCGCGAGCAGACCGGGCTGAAACTGCCGGTCTACCTGATGATCACCAAGGCCGACCTGATCCCCGGGTTCGAGGAATTCTTTGGCGACCTGAATTCCCGCGACCGCGAGCAGGTCTGGGGCGCGACCCTTGGCACCGCCGACCGCATCGACGGGCTGACGGTGGATCGCGAGATGCAGGCCCTGCAGGCGGCGCTGGAAACCCGGCTGGTGGACCGCATCGCCGACGACTTGCCGCTGCCGCAGCGCGCCGCGATCTTCCGCTTTCCCGCGCAGCTCGACCAACTGACCGCGCCGCTCAAGGTGCTGATCGAGGCGGCCTTCGGCGAAAGCCGCTACGAGGAAAGCCCCTGGCTGCGCGGCATCTACCTGACCTCGGCCACGCAGGAAGGTTCCCCCATCGACCAGATGCTGGTGGGGATCTCGGGCTCTCTCGGCCTCTCCGCGCCGGTGCCGGAACAGCGCCGCCATGGCGAGAAGCGCAGCTTCTTCCTGCGCAACCTGCTGACCGAACTGATCTTCCCCGAGGCCGGGCTGGGCCGTTTCGACCCCCGCGCCGAGGAACGCCGGCGCTGGCTGTGGCGCGGTGCGCTGGCGGCTTCGGCGGCAGCGGTGGTGCTGCTCGGCACGCTGTTCCTGTTTTCCTTCCTGCGCTGGACCGGCGCGCTTGGCGACCAGGAGCGGCAATTGACCGACCTGACCGCGCGGCTGGCCAATGTCGCCGCGCGCGAGGCACCGACCGATCCGCTGGACCTGAACCTCGCGCTCGAGGCCGCCAATGCCACCGCGCTGGCCGCCACCCCGGCCCCCGAAGGCCCGCTGACGCTGGCCGGTCCCGGCGCCCTGCCCGAGCTGAACCAGATCCATACCATCGCCTATGACCGCACCTTGCGGAACATCCTTGAACCGCGCATGGTCGCGATGGTCGAGGCGACCATGTGGCGCCACAGCCGCGACCCGGAATTCCTGCTGGACGCGCTGAAAGCCTATCAGATGCTGACCGGGCAGGCGCCCTATGATGCCGAATTCCTGTCGAACTGGTGGCAGGTGGCCTTGCCGGAATATGCCCCCATCGACCCCTTCCCGACCGAGGAAAGCCTGGACCACCAGCTGGCCGCGCTGGACCGGATGCGCTCCGAGGAAGCCAAGATCGAACCCGACGCGCAACTGGTCTCGGTGGCGCTGCAAAGCATCTGCACCATTCCGCTGGCAGTCCGCGCCTATCGCAGCCTCTTGTCCAACCCGACGGTGGCCGGCCTGCCGGAATGGGTTCCGGCCGAAGAAACCGGCCCGAACGGCGCCCGCGTGCTGACCCGGCTGTCGGAAAAGACCCTGCGCGACGGGCTGCCCGGGGCCTTCACCTATGACGGCTTCCACAGCACCGTCCTGCCGCTGCTGCCCGAGGTGGCGGCGCAGGCGGCGCTGGACCGGGCGGTCTTTGCCGGCGGCTGCAACGAGAATGCCGAAGCCTCGGAGGAAAAGCTGCAGGCCGATATCCTGAAGCTCTATTACGACGATTTCATCGCCCAGTGGGATGGCTTCCTGCGCGACATCCGGCTGACCCCGATCACCGACCTGACCGATGCGCAAAGCAATCTGAAGGACCTGTCCTCCGCCGACAGCGCGTTGAAACGCCTGCTGCTTTCGGTCGTGGCCGAGACCGACCTGACCCGCCCGCCCGAAACGCCCGAGGCCGAAGGCGGCGACAACGCGGCGGCGGAAAAGGCCGGGATGAAGGCGGTGTCAAAGCTGGGCCGTATCGGCAAGCTGGTCAAGACCGGCGTCAGGATCGCCGGCAGCGGCGGCGATGCGGCGGCAGAACCACCACCCCCGCCGGGCCTGCCGGTCTCGGAGCATTTCATCCCCATCCGCAGCACCGTGCAAGAAGTCGACGGCGCACCGCCGCTGCTGGATGATGCCGTGGCCGCGCTGGCGGCGCTGTCGAACGAGTTGCAAACCGTCGCCGCCAGCCCCGATCCGCAATCGGCGCTGCTGGCGCGCGGCGGGTTGCCGCAGCTGACCGGCACCATCGCGAACGAGGCGACGCGCCTGCCCGACCCGATCGACAAATGGGTGGCGGGCATCGCCGGCGACACGATCAGCGTCACCCGCGAGGCCGTCATCGCCCAGTTGAACGCGCGCTGGCGGGCCGATGTGCTGCCCTTCTGCCGCTCGGCCACGGGCGGGCGCTATCCCTTTGACCAAGGCTCGGCCATCGACGTGAACACGCAGGATTTCCAGCGCCTGTTCGGGCCGGGCGGGCTGATCGACGGCTTCGTCAACGACAACCTTGCCGCCTATGTCGACAGCACCGTGAGGCCGTGGAAATGGCGGGCCGATTTCGGACTGGACGCCAGCCTGCTCGCCCCGTTCGAGCGGGCGCGCTCGATGCGCGATGCCCTTTTCCCCGGTGGCTCGGGTCCGGTCATGGCCTTTACCCTGCAGGCGACCGACCTCTCGGCCAATGCCAGCCGGGTGACGCTGAACGTGGATGGCCAGGTGCTGACCTATTTCAACGCCGCCACCCGGCCCGAACCGATGACCTGGCCCGGCCGCGACGGCACCAACATGATCACCCTCAGCTTCGCGCCGGTCGATGGCACCTCCGAGATCATCAGCTCGGAAAGCGGCAGCTGGGCGTTCCTGCGGCTGATCCGGGGCGGGGCGCTGTCGAAGACCGCGCAGCCCGATGTCTTCGCGCTTCGCCTGTCGGCGCGGGGCTTTTCCTCCAGCTTCGACCTGCGCGCCAATTCGGTCGAGAACCCCTTCGACCTGACCATGTTCTCGGGCTTCAGCTGCCCGGTCGGGTTCTAGGGGCGTGGCGACCGGGTTCTTCGGCAAGCTGCCCGCGCGCGGCGATTTCGTGACGCGCGGCCTCCCGCCCGGCGCCCGCCCAATGGTCGATCGCTGGCTGACCCGGATGCTGGCGCCGCTGGCCCGGCAGCCGGAGGACTGGCCCGCCGGGGGGTTCCGGGCGCTGCTGGGCCATGGCGATGAGGCGCTGGCGCTGCTGATCCTGCCAAGCCGTGACACCTCGGGCCGCGAATTTCCACTGGCCGCCGTCAGCCCGGCCACCGCCGCCGGGCAGGCCGAGATCGACCACTGGGCCGATCAGGCGCTGACGGCGCTGGACCGCGCCTGCCGGGGCGATCTCGATGCCGATGACCTGGCCGCGGTGCTGGACCCGCTTGCGGTGGCAGCGGGCCAGACCGCGCTGACCCCGCCCTTGATCTGGGCGGTGGGTCAGCCACCGACAGAGCCGGTGGCGGTCAGTTCTGGTTGATCTTGCTGCCCTTGATCGTCACGTCGCTATCGGCCTTGACGTTGATCTTGCCCGAGCCAGTGACGGTGACATCCTTGCCCTCGATATTGATGGTGCCGTCCTTCTTCATCGCGATCGCGGCGCTGCCGCATTTCAGGATGATGCTGTCGCCCGCCTCGATGATCAGGTCCTTGCCGACCTTGATCGCCATATCCTCGCCGATCGACTCGCTGGCGGATTTGCCAATGCTGATGACGCTGGCCTCGCCCACGGTCAGGCTGCTGTTCTTGCCGATCGTCACCGAACGGTCGATGCCCACGTTGATCGTCTGGTTGTCGGCCACGGTCCAGCTGTCATCCGCGCCGATCAGGTGCTGCTGCGCCGCACCCACGGTCACCGCGCGTTCCGCGCCGATGGTGTTGGTCTGGGCCGCGCCGACCGTCCGCACCTCGGCCGCGCCCACCGTGTCGGTGCGGGCGATGCCGATGGATATGGTCTGGTTCGAGCCGACCGTCTGGCTGTGGTTCGCGCCGATCGTCTCGGTCGAGTTCGAGCCGACCGAGATGGTCTCGTTCGTGCCCACCGTCAGCGAGCGGTTGACCCCCACCGTCTCGTCATCATTGTTGCCGATGCTGACGGTGCGATCGACGCCCACTGTGGTGGACTTGTTGTTATCCACCGATTCCGTCCGGTCATGCCCCACCCATTGGGTCGCGTCATGCACCACCTCCTCGGAAAAATCATTGCCGATATGGCGGGCCTCGTTGTTCTTGACCAGTTCGTTATGGTCCTTCTCGGCCTGGAAATAGACCTCTTCATTGCCCTTCTTGTCCTCGAAGCGCAGCTCGTTCCAGCCGCCGCCGCCGGGGCTGGAATTCGACTTCCAGCCCGATTGCGTGGCATTGCCGGGCAGCGCATAGGGCGGCATCTGCTCGGCGTTATAGACCCGGCCGGTGATGATCGGCTGGTCCGGGTCGCCGTCGAGGAAATCGACGATGACCTCTTGCCCGATGCGCGGGATCTGGATGAAGCCCCATCCCGACCCGGCCCAGGCACTGCTGACGCGGATGAAGCAGGTGCTGTTCTCGTTCCGCCCGCCAAGGCGGTCCCAATGAAACTGAACCTTCACCCGGCTGTATTTGTCGGTATAGATTTCCTCGCCGCTTGGCCCGACCACCACGGCGGTCTGCAAGCCCTTCATCGCCGGTCGCGGGGTCAGGCGCGGCGGGCGGTATTCATGATCCGAGGGCACCATGCGGTAGATGGCCGAAAAGCCGCCATCACCGGCCTCGCGGGCCTGAAATTCCTGCATCGACAGAAAGCGGCCGGCCCCAAGCGCCGCATTTTCCTCGGCCCGGAACAGGGTGGTCAAGGCGCCTTCGCCGCCCCTCTCGCCACCACGCTGCTGCCAGGCAAGCGAGCGGAAACGGCCGCCGCGAATGTCGTAATCCACGCGCTCGACGGCGAATGAAGCATTTTCGGCGGCGCGCGGGAATTCCGTGACCGTGACGACGCTGCCCGAGGCCGGGTCGGGATAGTTCGACAGCGCCGTGATCAGAAAGGCATGGGCCTGATCCTGCTGATTGCGAATCTTGGCCTGCAGATCGCCGCGCCCGTGTTCGATGTAATTGCCCGGATAGCTATAACGCTTGCCGGCGCTGTTCTTGTGGGACAGCGCATTTTCATATTGCGCGGTCAGATCGGCCGAGGGTTTCTCGAAATCATAATCGGTCAGCAGATGACTTCCCGAAACCACGCTGTCGACCCGGCTGAAATTCACGATCTGGCCGCCTTGCGACCTGGTGTCCGGCAGCTCGTGCCCGTATCGCAACACAATCGGGTCGGCGCCGGTATCTTTCAGCAATGGCACTGAATCGCTTAAAATCAGCGTATGCTTACCCTCCTCGAAGCGAAAAAAATAGAATATCCCTTCGTGTTCCAGCAGGCGCTGAACAAAGTTCAGATCGCTTTCGCCATACTGAACGCAATATTCGCGCTTGGGCAGGGGTCCATTCAGATGCCAGTCGTAACCAGAGACCTGATGCTGATTCAGAACGAATTCGACGATCTCGCGCACCGTCTGTTCCTGAAAGATGCGGTTATTGGTGGCCTTTGACAGCAGCCACAGCTTGGGGCGTAGCACCAGATGATACAGCCAGCCTTCGGATGCCAGCCCGGCAAATCGGAAGCTGTCGACGATGCCGTGAAAGATCCTTGGCTCGCCCAAGGCGCCGGTGTCGATGCCCAGGGTCAGCGTCACCTCTTCGCCCAGCAGATCGTTTGCGAGGATGTCGGGGCTGCCGCTGACGGCGGTGATGTCATATTCGAAGCATTGGCTCAGCATGTCGTGGCCGCGCATCGACAGAAAGGCCAGCCCCCGAAAATCTGCCAGGTTCCCGGATGCAAGCGACCCTTCGAAAGCCAGGGGCGTCTGCAACGTGGCATAACGTTCCGTCGACATTTTTCCGTCCCTTCATTAACCGCGTCTGCGATGCAGAATACGCGCCGTCGGATGATATCGCGAATTATCCAATTCACGAAACGTTGCGCCAAAAAATATCGTCACAGATTTGGCGGGCACTCAAATCCCCGCATCGCAGCGCGCACGGAAACCGGATTCAGCTTGTCGGTAAAGATCATCTCCAGAAAGACCCGCCCGGTATCGCTGCGCAGATCCAAGAGCACCCGCGCCCCCTCGTCGCGCAGCCGCAGCCGCAGCGTGTCCATCAGGTGCAGCAGCCCCCATGGCCCCGGATGCACCAGCCGCCCGGCATCGGTACCCTCGCGGAAGCTGACCTCGATGCCCTGATCGGGCGATGGGCCGGGCCAGACCAGCTGCACCGGCGCGCCGCTGGCCAGAACGGGTTGCGCGACCCCGCCGATGGCCACCAGCGTCTGGCCACGTTCGGCCAGCGCACTCAACGTCAGCGGCCGGTCCAGCGCACCCGCGCTGCCAAACAGCCCCTGCGAGATCCGCGCCGCGCGTTCAAAGAACAGCGCGCTTTCGGGGTTCAGCCCCTCGAACCGCGCTTCGGGCTTCCAGCGCCAGGGCGATTCCGCGGTCTCCAGCAGCGGCAGGGCATTGGCAGCCAGAAACTGGCTCAGCGTGCCCTGCGGCCCCAGCAATCCGGCCAGTTCCGCCGTGGTCGTATCCGCCCCGCCATCGGCAAAGGGATAGCGGCCCTGGACGATCTGCTGACAGGCGGGAAAGACCTGCTGCTGCCATTGCCGGGTCAGGGTATTGCCGCCCGCCTCGGCCACGGCGGCCTGCGGACTGGCAGACTGCGCCAGCACATCCTCGGCGATCTGCACGACGATGCGCGGCGCCGCCTGCAGCGCGGTGATCGAGCGCGCCCGGTCGCCAATGCTCATCAGACGGTCCATGCCCCGGCGCTGGTCCAGGTCGATCGCACCAAGCGCCACGTTCAGCTGCGCGAAAAGCGCCGAGATCTCGGCCATCCGCCCCTGTTCGACATATTGGATGAACGGCCCGAACTCGCGCGCCAGCTGCAGTTGCTGGTCATGGCCGCGCTGCCGGTCCGGCCCGCCGACCTGCACCCAGACCTCGCGGAACAGCCGGGTCAGCGGGTTGTCGGGCCGGGCCAGCGCGCCCGAGACCACGATGGCGGTTTCGCGCTGCGCGAAGGGCTGGACGCGCAGATCGGCCAGCCAGTCCTTCCATGCGGCGATGGTCTGCTCCTGCAACCGGCCCATCAGCAGGTCGGGGGTGGCGTTGTCCGGGGGCAGCGTCTTGCCCAGCACCACCGGCGCAATCGCCCGCGCCTTCTGCACCGCCACGCCGACGCCATAGTCGCGCGCGTAATTCCAGCCCTCCTGCGTGAAGAGGCCCGGCAGCGGCGTTCCCATCGGCAGGCCCGATCGGCGCAGCAGCACCTGCGACAGGCCCGGCACCCGCGCCTCGGGCGACCAGGCCGGCAGCGCCCGCATCTGGTCGGCGCGCTGCAGTTCCAGCCAGGCACGGTCGGCCTCGGGAATCTCGGCGGCGAAACCCATGGCCTGATCGCGCAACTCGCTGTCGCCCGCCGTCAGGCTGGTATCGGGTCCGGCCAGCGGGCCGACATGCGCGCCCAACCCGGCCAGCCCGACACGCGCACCGTTATCTTCCAGCCAGCCGGCCAGGTAGCCGGGGGTCCAGCTGTCCTGCCCGGTCAGCACCGACCAGGCCCGCAGCGCATCGTAAAGCACCAGCCCCTCGCCCTCGGTGGCAATGGTCGTCTCGATCCCGGCGGCGATGGCACCGGGCACCTGAGCGCGCACCGCCTCGGCATAGGCGGCCTCGGCCCGGCTCTCGCTGTCATAGTACGGCAGCCTGACCAGCCGTTTCAGCGGCGCCTGAACCGCAGCGTCCGACACCCGGCCCACGGCGGCGCGCATGTCATCCAGCCGCCGCACCAGGTCGGCACCGCTGCGCGGGCGGTCCAGCCCGATGACCAAGGCCTCGGCCTCGAAGCTGGCGTTGATTCGCTGGTGATAGCGGTATTCCAGGAAGCCGGCATAGCCGACCAGCGCCAGAACCAGCACCAGCGCGAAACCCGCGACCTTCCAGCCCCAGCCGCCGCTGCCCTTGCGGCGATGGGCATCGCGGGCGGTATCGGCCCGCGTCAACAGCCCGCGCAGGAACTGCTCCAGGTCGGCAAAGCTCTCGCCCTGCGCGGCAGCGGTGCGCTGGAATTCGCGGATGCGCGCCAGCGACATGTCGCGCCCGTCGAAAAGTTGCCGCCGCGCCAGCACCGACCATGTCGCCAGATCGATCTGCGCCAGCGTCCGCGCCCGGTGGTCCAGCAGCACCGCCAGCCCGTATCGCGCCGGCTTCAGCGCCGGTTTCGCCGTGCCGCCCCGCGCGGCATCCGTCTCGAATCGGTCCAGCAACCCCTGCGCCTCGTCGATCAGCCGCGCCGCACCGCGCCGGGCGCGCAGGTCCAGATCGTCGATCATCTGCAAGACCGGCGCGGCGGCGCGATCAAGGGGCGAGGGCTCTCTGCGTCTGGCCGCCATCGCCTAAAGCTTGCCCTCGGCCTGCCATTTCCGCAGCGTCTCGACGCCGACCTCGAAATGCATCGAATCCTCGCGGCTATAGGTCGCGCCCCAGAACCAGCCTTCCTTGTTGAACAGTTCCGCCAGCAGCAGCAGCCCGAATTGCGTGCCGCCATCGGCAAAGCCGTCCAGCTGATCCTCGAGCTTCAGATCGATGGCCGTGCCCCAGGAATGGTTCGAGACCGCCGTGCGCGAACCGCGGATCAGCCGCGCGCACATCGCCCCGGCAGTGCCAAGCGCGTTGTAGATGTCGGGCTCGCTGGCCTGCAATTCGGCCAGGATGCGTTCCAGGCTGTCCAGCGCCGGCTTGACCATGGTGACCTTGATCGGCCCGATCTGGCGCGTTTCCAGCAGGGCTTTCAGCCGCGGCTGCGTCACCGACTGGCAATCGGTGCCGTAATTGTCGCGCGGCGGACCCAGCACCTCCATCATCACCCGGTTGCCGGGTTGGGTAACACCCTGGTTGAAGCGGGTCTTGGCCAGCCGCATCACCTCGGTCATCTGGGCGGTGCCGCCGTGATCCCCGACCTCCTCGTCGCCGGTGCCAAGTTCGGGGGTGGCGGCCGTCACCTCGGGGACCACGCCCGCAGTGGCCACTGGCGCGGCCATGCGGGGCTGGGCGGCCTGCAGCGCCAGATCCTCGGACAGGCGCTCGATCTCGACCTGCGCATCGCGGACCTCGGCCCGCAGCTTTTCGATATCGCTGCGCTGCGTCGCCAGTTCCGCCTCGTTGCGGTTCAACCGCAGCTCCGCGCTGCCATCAGCGGTTTCCAGCAGCGCGCCGACCACGGCGAAGGCGATGGCCGCGATCACCAGGCCGATCGCCACGATGATCGGGCCGATCAGGGCACCCTGACGCATCAGCCGGCCTCCAGCGCGAAGATGCTGACCACCGAGACATTGTCGGGCGCGCCGTTTTCCAGCGCCCGCAGCGCCAGACCCCGGCACAGGCTTCGGGGATCGGCGGGCCGCGCCATGATGGCGGCGATCTCGGCATCGCTGACGCAGGTGGTCAGACCGTCCGAGCACAGCATCAGCCGGTCCCCCAGGATCAGCTTCACCGTCATCGTATCGACCTCGAGGCGCGTCCCGACGCCGACCGCGCGGGTCACGACATGGCGCTGCGGGTGGCTTTCGCGCTGCTCGGGACGCAAGAGGCCGCCATCAACCAGTTCCTGCACCACCGAATGATCGTTGGTCAGTTGCCGCAAATGCCCGCCGCGCCACAGATACGCGCGGCAATCGCCGACCCAGGCCACGGTCGCCGTGCCGTTCTGGATCATCGCCGCCACCACGGTCGCGCCCATCCGGTCGATGCCCTCTTCGGCGCTGCGGGCCAGGATCATCTGGTTCGCATCCTCGATCAGCTTCCTGAGCCCCGACGCCGGCGGCGCGTCATCGGCCAGCGCGGCGATGCGATCGACCACCATGTCGGCCGCCATGTCGCCATGGCCATAGCCGCCCATGCCGTCGGCCACCGCCCAAAGCGCGCCGCCGGGATCGGTCAGGATGGCGTCCTCGTTGTTTTCCCTGACCCGGCCGACATGGGTCAGCCCGCTGCCGCGGAAGACCATCGGCGAGCTGCCGGGAAGAATCGCGGGCTGGCGGGTGATCGGCCCAGTCATTGGCGGCGCGTGCCTTCCTGCCGGGACAAGGGGGTCATCCAGAACCTCGGAATTTGGCTGAATTTCACTTGGATTAATGATAACCTACGAACCGGCCATATCAAAACTTTTCCCTATTCGGTGCCGACATGCGTTTCAAACCCCTCGTCTCCCTCTCGACCCTGCTTTGCGCGATGTCGCTGGCCCTGCCCGCCGCCGCGCAAAGCGATCTCTCCGTGGATGATCTGCTGGGGCTGTGGAACAAGCAGAAACAGGTCTTCCACGAGGCGGGCACGAACCCGCTTGGCAAGACCCGCGGGCTTGAACTGGTGACCATCGACGACCCCGCGACCGCAGCCGCCGCACCCGATGCCGGCGCGTCCGTGTCGATGACCCCTGCCGCTGCCGAGACGGCGGCGACCAGCGAAACCGCCGCTGCAACCTCGGCGACCGATCCGAATCGGCCCCTGACCGCCGCGCCGGAAACCGTTCAGCCGGTCGTGTTCGGGCAGTTGGCACCCGAGCTGCAGGTGAACCTGCAGATCAATTTCGGCTTTGACAGCGCGGCCTTGGCCGAGGACGAGAAGCCGAAGATGCAGAAGATCTGCGAGGCGATGAAGCAAAGCGATGTGCAGGTCTTCCGCATCGTCGGCCATACCGACACCGCCGGCAGCGACGACTATAACGAGCGTCTGTCGGTCCTGCGCGCCAACGAGGTCGTGCGCTTCCTGACCGAGGAATGCGGAATCGACGCCGCGCGGCTGGAGGCGCTTGGCATGGGCGAGCGTTTCCCCTTCAACGCCGAGAACACCCGGGCCGACGAGAATCGCCGGGTCGAGTTCCAGGCGATCAGCTAGCGCCGGACGCAGCGGCGCACGAGTTTATGCATAAATAATTCTAGCCGCCCAAAAATGTTTTCCGGCAACAGCGAAAGGATATTCGCTGATAAACGTCTGGACAGTAACACCTTTCGGGTTATTCTGAAATTAACCACGATCCAAAAGATTGCCTCCAAGGGGTTCCCTATGGCCAAAGCTGACGCCAGACAAACCGGCCGTGCGGCGATCTGGAGGCGGATGCAGCTGGCTTGCGCCGCCTCGCTTTGCCTCGCGGCACCGGCAGCCCTGTCGCAGACCGCAAGTTCGGTCACGCCGGACTCCTTCCAGCCGCAACTGCAGGATCTCGGCGGTTCGGTCGTGTTCAGCGGCAATACCGGGACGCAGGCGCCACCGGGATCGGACCAGATCGGCATCACCCTCTCGGGCGTGACGCTGGAGGGGGCATTTCCGCAGATGGCCGCGGCCAATGCCGGGTTCGAACAGCGGTTGACCCGTGGCCGGATTCCCGTTTCGGAGCTTTTCGAGGCCTCGAGCGAGCTCGAAGCCGCCTATGCCCAGGCCGGGTTCGTGCTGGCGCGGGTGGTGCTGCCCCAGCAGTCGCTGCGCGATGGCGGTGTCCTGCGCGTCAGCGTGATCGACGGCTTCGTCGAGGCGATCGACACCTCGCGCACGCCGCCCGAGATTCGCCGCCGCATCGATACGCTGACCGGCCCGCTGCTGGAACGCAAATCCATCACCCTCGCGCAACTGGAACGCCAGCTTCTCTTGGCCGGCGATGTCTCGGGCGTGGCGCTAGGATCGGCATTGGCCACCGGGCAGCGGCCGGGCGGCACGGTGATCGCCCTGGAGCCGGAATTCCGCCGGATCACCGGCTTTGTCGGCTTTGACAATTTCGCCCCGCCGGAACTGGGCAGCATCGCGCCCGACGACCTGCACGGGCTGGTGTTGAATTCCGGGTTCGAGTTGAACAGCCTTCTGGGCTATGGCGAGACCGTCTATGGCCGCCTGTCCGCGTCGCCCAAGGGCGTGCTGTCCAGCGATCCGCGCTATCGCGTGCTGGCACTTGGCGGGGTCATGCCCATCGGCTCGTCGGGGCTGGCGCTGAACCTCGAACTGACCACCAGCGACACCACCCCCGACACCGACGAACAGCCGACCCGCTCGGATTTCGACCGCCAGTCCTTCCGGCTGATCTATCCCTGGATCCGCTCGCGGCAGATGAACCTGACCTCGCAACTCATGCTCGACCGCCAGACCGACGAGATGAACCTGCGGACCTCGGGCCTGCCGGCGGTGTTCCGTGATCAGTTGACCGTGCTGCGCTTCGGCACCAGCCTCGCCTATACCCATCAAAGCGGCAGCTTCTCCGAGGCCGGTGTGGTCCTGTCCCGCGGCATCGATGCCTTTGGCGCGCGAACCGCCGAGGATGCCGCCGGAACGCTGGTGCCGCTGTCGCGGCAGGGGGCGGATGCGACCTTCACCAAGATCGTCGGTTCGGCCACCCATCAGCGCGCCCTTGGCGAACGCTTTGCCCTGTCGATGACCGGGCGCTTCCAGACCGCCTTCGGCGACCCGCTTCTGACCTCGGAACAGTTCAGCATCGCCGGCCCGAACGAATTGTCGGCCTTCGATTCCGGCGATCTGCGCGGTGACAGTGGCTGGGTCTTGCGGGCCGAACTGTCGCATCCCCGCTCGGTCGAGCTGCGCGGCACCCCCTTCACGCTCAGCCCCTATGCCTTTGCCGGGGTCGGCGAGGTCAGCATCGAACGGCCAACCGCGGTCGAGGCTTCGTCGGAATCGGCCCATGCCATCGGCATCGGCCTCGATCTTGTTTCGCAGACCGGATCCCGTTTCCGGTCGAATTCCCTGAGAATCGAATACGGAAGAGGAGAGCGCGATCATGGCTCGGACAATTCTCGCGTCAGTCTTTCCGGGAATTTCCGGTTCTGATCACCCCCGGCCGCTCCGGGCCGTGCTGCTGGCCAGCACGCTCATCGCCGCCCTGCCGACAGCCGGCCTGACGCAGGAACTGCCCACCGGCGGCTCGGTCGCCAGCGGCTCCGTCTCGATCGGTTCCAGCGCGCCGGGATCGATGCAGATCCAGCAGGGCTCGGACCGGGCGGTGGTCAACTGGAACAGCTTCTCCATCGGCAGCGGCGGCGCGGTGAATATCCGCCAGCCCGGCACCAGCAGCGCCATCCTGAACCGCGTCACCGGCGACACCACCAGCCAGATCCACGGTTCGCTGACGGCCAACGGCCAGGTCCATATCGTCAACCCGAACGGCATCCTGATCGGTCGGAACGGGCAGGTCCGCACCGGCGGCGGCTTCGTCGCCTCGACGCTGGATGTCTCGGACGATGATTTCAACCGGGGCCGCTTCAGCTATCGCGGCAACGGCGCCTCGAAGGGCGTGACCAACCTTGGCTCGATCACGGTCGGCAGTGGTGGCTATGCTGCACTGATCGGCGGGCGGGTGAACAATGCCGGCACCATCGTCGCGCCGCTTGGCCGCATCGGGCTTGGCGCGGGCGAGCGGGTAACGCTGGACCTGTCGGGCGATGGCTTCCTGCAGGTCGCCCTGCCCTCGGAAGATGACGGCGATGACAGCGCCCTGATCCAAAACTCGGGCCGGGTCTCGGCCGATGGCGGGCGTATCGAGATGAAGGCCGCGACCGCCCGCGATGCCGCGCGCAACGCCATCAACCTCTCGGGCGTGGCCGAGGCGCGCTCGGTCTCGATGCAGAACGGCGCCATCGTTCTGGGCGGCGGCAGCGGCGGGGTGGTGCGCGTCACCGGCCGCGTCAGCGTGGCCGCACCCCGCCAGCCGGTCCGCAATCCGGGGCTGAGCAGCTCCAGCCGCCCGCCCCGGCAGACCGGCGGCACCATCGACATCACCGGCCAGCAGATCATGCTGCTGGGTGCGCTGCTGGATGCCAGCGGCGATGGCGGCGGCGGTCGCGTGCGCATCGGCGGCGATTTCGCGGGCCAAGGGTCCCTGCCCCATGCCGACAGCGTCAGCGCCGATGCCGAGACCCGGATCACCGCCGATGCCCTGACCGAGGGCAATGGCGGGCGCATCGTGCTCTGGTCCGACCGGCGCACCGGCTTCGTCGGCAACATGTCTGCACGCGGCGGCAGCGAGGGCGGCAAGGGCGGCTTTGTGGAGGTCTCCAGCGGCGGATCGGTCCTCTATGACGGCCGCACCGACCTGCGCGCGCCGAAGGGCAGTTGGGGGACGCTGCTGATCGACCCCACGGATATCTTTGTCCCCGGCACAGTGAGCGAAGACACGATCGAGACAGCCCTCGCGCTGGGGAATTATACGCTGGATACCTCGGCGGCCGGCGAGGGTGCGGGCGATATTTTCATCGGCGACGACTCGATTGGCGGCGGCGACATCAGCTGGACGGCTGACACCCAGTTTCGGCTGATCGCCAACCGCGACATCGTGATTACCAGCACGATCAGCGGCGCGAACGGTCGGCTGAGCCTCGAGGCAGGCCGCGACATCACCCTGCGCGGCGCCGATCTGACCACATCGGGGCTGACGATGGATGCCACGACCATCTTCATATCCGGCTCCAGCGTGACCGAAACCGGTGCCAGGGGTCGCGTCAGAACCGACAATTTCATCATGTCCGACGGTCAATGGACCCAACGCGGCGGGACGCTGTCGCCTTTCGCGGCCGGCAACTTCAATCTGACCGAAGCGGCCAGTTTCCTGCGGGTCCGGGGTGGCACCGGCACCGCCACCAATCCCTATCTACTGACCGATGTCTACGGCCTTCAGGGGATGGATTCCTTCGTGAGCCGGGGTGAGGAAGTTCCCCCGCTGCTCAACAGCCATTTCGCATTGGCAAACGATATCACTGCCAGCGGAACGGCAGGCTGGTTCAGTGGGTTTACCGACGCGGCGGGTTTCAATCCCATCGGCTTCGACCAGGGCGAAGGCAGCGATCCGTTCACCGGCAGCCTCGATGGGCGCGGATACAGGATCATTGGCCTTTCCGTTGGCAGCGGCAATGCCGAGGGCGGGCTCTTCGCCTATACGGATGGTGCGACCATTCGCAACCTCACCCTGACTGGCCTACAGATCAGCGCCAGCGATGTCGCCGGCGGACTTATCGCACTGGCCGATGACACGACGGTCAGCAATGTCCACACCGCCGGCAGCGTCGCCATGCAAGGCAACGACTTTTACAAGACAGCCGGCGGCCTTGTCGGCGTCATGGATGGCGGCAGGATCACCCTTTCCTCATCGGCAGCAACAGTTCAGATTACCCAGAGCCCCGGTGAGGGCGCCGATGTTTCGGCTGGTGGCCTGGCCGGTGAAGTCTATTCAGGCAGCGTCATCGACCGCTCGCGCGCGACCGGTAATGTGACCGTCACATCAAGCGAGAGCGGCTTTTTTTCGGGCGCTATCGGCGGTTTTGTCGGCTATCTGAGCGGTACGATCACCGATGCCTACAGCAGTGGCGATGTCAGCGTTGTTCTCAGCGATGGGTTCGGAGCCTCGGCCGAGACCTCTGTGGGTGGCTTTGCCGGATTCCATCGCATCGCCGGCAGGGACGCCACCATGATCCGAACCGCCGCGCATGGCGATGTCACGGTCACCGGCGGCGATTTCGCGGTGAATGTCGGCGGGCATACCGGAACCAATATCGATGGCGACATCATCGACAGCTATGCTGACGGGGCGGTGACCTCGTCCTCGAACATGGAACAGACTGTCGGCGGCTTGGTCGGCTTCACCAGCGGCGGCGCGCTGACGAACACCTTTTCCAGCGGCAGGGTAACGACCAGCGGCACGGGCTCGCGCAGGGTGGGCGGGCTGATCGGCGGCAACGGTTTTGCGATGCCCACCACCACCGTCACCGCCTCGTTCTTCGACCGCAACCGCAGCGGACAGGCACCGAACGGCCTGCCGGGCTATGGCCAGGCGATCAGCACGACGACGCTTCAGGATACCGCCGCCTTCCTGGCGCTGGCCGGATCGCAGGGCTGGAATTTCAGCACGGTCTGGGCCCCGGGGGATCGCGGCGTGAACCCGGCGATCTATACCATCGACCGCGTGGTCTTTGCCCGCCCGAACAACGTGACGCTGCAATACGGTCAGGCCGAAAGCACCAGCACCACCGGCACCACCTACGGCGGCCCCTCGGCCTATGTCTTCGCGCCCACCGGCGACACGCTGGCTGTGGCATCGGTATTTGACAGCCTGACCTTCCCAAGCCGCAATGTCGGAACCGGCCAGTTCAGCCTGACCACCACCTCGCTCACCAGCGCGCGCGGCGAAAGCTACCGCGTCGTCGACCTGCCGGCGACCTACCGGATCACCCCGGCCCCGCTGACCATCCGGGCCTCGGACCAGAGCAAGGCGGCGGGCGCGGGCTTCACCTTCACCGGCGGAGAGTTCACCACCTCGCGGCTTTTCTATACTGATCGCGTCGGCAGCGTCGACCTGGCCAGCCTTGGCGCGGCATCGGGCGCCGGGGCCGGCAGCTACGCCATCAGCGGGTCGAATGCCGCAGGTGCGGGCCTGTCGAACTACACCATCACCTATGTGCCCGGTACCATGACCGTGACCCCGGTGGCAGGGCCGACGGGTACGCCGATCCCGGACGGCATTCCCCGCCCCCTCGACATCCCCGCCTTCGGCCTGCCTAATCCGCAGGACACGATCCTCGTCTCGGATGGTCCCTTCGCTTCGCCCGACCCGGCCAGCGCCTCGGTCAACGCCACCGGCGCCGCCGTCTCGCAGATCATCCTCGAGGCGCGCAACTCGGCTTCGAGCACGCTGGCCGAGGTGAACCAGATGTCCTCAGTGCTCGAGATTGCTGCCGCAAGTTGTTCGCAAAGCGATGCCGATGTCAGCCGCTACCTGGCCTGCCTGTCGGACGCGCTGGATGATTTCGCCAACAAGCTCGACGAGATCTCGACCGACCTGCCGCCCGGCATGGAGAACGTGGCCGAGATCGTCCGCGATGCCCGCCGCAACATCGACAGCGCCCGCACCCGTGCCGAGCGCCGCCTTGCCGGGGCGACCACCACCGCCGAGCGCGAGGATATCCGCCGCGATGCGATCAACGAGGCGCGGGGCGCCATCGCCAGCGCCTCGGCCCAGATACGCGAGGCGATCACGCTGGTGCGCGCCGATGACCCTGAACTGGCCCGCGTCCATGCCGCGACGATCAACCGCGTGGCCGAGGCTGTCGACAGCGTCGGCATCGAACTGGCGCGCGCCGTGGATCTTTGATGGCGGCGCTGCGGTTTCTGCTTCTGGCCGCGCTGGCGATCCTGTGGACCGGCGCGGCGAGGGCGGCGGACCGCGTGGCGCTGGTCATCGGCAATTCCGACTACCAGGCTGTCACCACGCTCGAGAACCCCCGGAACGACGCGCTGGACCTGTCGGTCGCGCTCGAGGGGCTGGGCTTCGAGGTCATCCTTGGCCGCGACCTGACCCGCGAGGGGATGCAGCAATCGACCCGTGATTTCGCCGATGCCGCCAAGGATGCGCAGGTGGCGCTGTTCTTCTATGCCGGTCATGGCTTCCAGGTCGGCGGCCAGAACTACCTGGTTCCCACCGATGCCCGCATCGCCCGCCCCGAGGATGCGACCCTGCAGACCTTTGCCATGACCGAGATCCTGGCCGCGCTGAAGGACAGCCCGGCGCTGAAACTGGTGTTCCTCGATGCCTGCCGCGACAATCCCTTTGGCGCAACCCTGCAGCGGGATGGCGAGGCCGGTGAGGGTCTGGCGCGCATCGGCACCGAGGCCGATTTCCTCTTTGCCTATGCCACCCAGCCCGGCAATGTCGCCTTTGACGGGACCGGGCGGAACAGCTTCTTTTCCGCCGCGCTGCTGCACCATCTCTATACCCCGGGACAGCCGATTTCCGACATGATGATCGCGGTGCGCCGCGACGTGATGACCGCCACCGGCGGTCAGCAGATCCCGTGGGAGAACTCGTCGCTGACCCGGCAATTCGCCTTTGATACCGGCCCGCCCGACATGTCGCAGGAAACCCTGTTCTACCAGGTCGCGACCGGCGCGCAGGATGACGCGCTGATGCGGCTCTATGTCGATCTTTACCCCGAGGGTGCGCATGTGGGCGAGGCGCAAAGCTGGCTGCAGACCGGCACCAGCACCCGCTCGATCGAGCGCGGCGACGACGCCGAACAGGCGCGGCGGTTGTGGACGCTGGCGCAGCGCAGCCGGGTGCGGCCCCTGCTGCAATTCTATCTCGACCGCTATCCCGAAGGGGCCGATGCCGCGCAGGCCCGGCAATTGCTGGATCTTCTGCCCGACCTGCAGGACAGCACCCCCGCCGCATTGTGCGAACGTCTGGCGACCCATCCCCGCGATGCCGTGGCCGGGACCTCGGGCGTGCCCTTCGAGCGGCTGCAACAGAATGCCGTCGCCGCGATCCAGGCCTGCTCGGCGGCGGTGACGCAATCACCGAACCTGCCGCATTACGTCGCGCTGCTGGCGCGGGCGACGGCCGCCTCGGGCGATCTTGGGCGGGCGGTCGCGCTGTACGAAACCGCCGCCGACCGGGGCGACCTGCGCGCGATGGTCAGCCTCGCCCAGCTGAAGGAAAGCGGCAATGGCATGGCCGTCGATATCCCCGGCGCGATGGCGCTTTACGAAAAGGCCGCCGAGGCCGGCAGCCTCGATGCGATGAACAACCTCGCCGTGACCCTGTTCGAGGGCAAGGACCTGCCCAAGGACCAGCCCCGCGCATTGGCGCTGTTGCAGCGCGCCTCGGACGAGGGTTCGGCGCAGGCGACCTATAACCTTGGCTACATGCGGCTGAACGAGGTCATCGGCACCCCGCCCGAGGCGCTGGATTTCTTCCTGCGCGCGGCCAAGGGCGGCGACACCCGCGGCTATCGCGCCGCGGCGATCATGCTGGACAAGGGCGGCATGATCGACCGCAACCCCGCCGAGGCCGCCAACGCCCTGCTGCGCGCCACCGCCGAGGATGACGGCACCGTGCTGGCCGATCTCAGCGCCAATACCGGCGGCTGGTCCAGCGACACGATCACCCAGGTGCAGCTGAAGCTGGCGGCGGCGGGGCTCTACACCAGCGATGTGGATGGCCGAACGGGGCCGGGCTTCACGGCGGCGCTGACCGGCTGGCGCAATGGCGGGTTCGATGCGGAGGTGCTGGGCGAGTGAGAGACCGTCCCCCAGCCCGAAGAGAAGGTCCCCTCAGAGTGTAATCGGCTCTAGCGATGCGCAATATTTGAAGCTGACGGGCGTGGTGAAATACTCCTCCACATAGTCTTCCTTCCCGCTCATCGAGAACAGGGAACTGGCCGAACCTTTTCGCGGGCCCGCCGAACCGGAGCCAATCAAGAACCGGAGCGACATCAGGAACGCATCGATCGGCATCTGGTATTTTTCGAATTCCATCCATTCAAACAAGGTCATACCGCTGCCATCGCCCCTCTTGCGGGACTGGAAGGCCTGCAACAACGCAAGTTCGGTGCCCGAAAGCAATGGAAGCAGGACAAAGTGATGGTCCGGTGAAATTCCGATCGCAACGATCTTGTCATCGGCCAGCGCCTTTCTGATCGCTTTCTCGCAGGCCTGGAAATTGGTGTGTGGCAGGACGACTATCGAGCCCGGAACCGCAAGACTCTCGGACAAGACCGTGGCGTTCGCTGAACATGCCGTCGGATCAGCGCTTTCCCCGCCCCCCGCTACAAGCTTCGCATAATGCTGGGGATCTCTCTGGAGGTTTCCCAGAACGATATTCAGCAACTGCTGTCCTCTTTTTCCCATCGCCGGTCCTTTCACGTCTTTGGGTGGTCGCGTGGACTGGAGCTACTCGAACCCATATTCAAACCCGCCATCTCCGCCACCGACCGTCACTTTCTTCAACTCGCGTCCCTCCAGCCGATAGCCCAGTATCTGCCGGCTCAACTCGGGCATCAGCGTGTTGGTCAAGATCGCATCGATCATCCGCCCGCCCGACTCGATCTCGGTGCAGCGGTCCTTGATGACCTGCATGGCGCCATCCTCGATGACCAGTTCGGCGCCATAGCCCTCGCCCAAGCGCTTCGCCAGGCTGCGCAGCTTGTGGCCGGCGATCGCCTCGATCATCACATCCGACAGCGGGTAATAGGGGATCGTCACCACCCGCCCCAGCAGCGCCGCCGGAAACACCTTCAGCAGCGGCGCGCGCAAGGCCCCGTTCAGATCCTCGGCATCGGCGGCGACCTTGCCATCCTCGGTCATCGCCATGATCTCTTCCGATCCAACATTCGAGGTCAGCAGGATCAGCGTGTTCTTGAAATCGATCCGCCGCCCCTCGCTGTCATCCATCATCCCCTTGTCAAAGACCTGGAAGAAGATCTCGTGCACATCGGGATGGGCCTTTTCCACCTCGTCGAGCAGCACCACCGAATAGGGCCGCCGCCGCACGGCTTCCGTCAGGATCCCGCCCTTGCCGTAACCGACATAGCCCGGCGGTGCGCCCTTCAGCGTGCTGACGGTATGGGCCTCCTGGAACTCGGACATGTTGATCGAGATGATATTGTCCTCGCCGCCATACATCAGCTCGGCCAGGGCCAACGCGGTCTCGGTCTTGCCGACGCCCGAGGGCCCGCACAGCATGAACACCCCCACCGGCTTTTCCGGCGATTTCAGCCCGGCGGCCGAGGTCTGGATGCGGTTGGCGATCATCTCCATGGCGTGATCCTGCCCGACCACGCGCTGCGCCAGGTTGGCCGCCAGCGACAGCGCCTTCTCGGTCTGGCTGGCCATCATCCGGCCCATCGGGATCCCGGTCCAGTCCTGCACCACCGAGGCCACCGCCACCTTGTCCACCGCCGGCAGGATCAGGGGCGTCTCGCCCTGCGCCGCGATCAGCGCCGCCATCTTCTCCTTCAGCGCCGCCAGCGCCGCGGCCCGGTCAAAGGGCGGCGGCGCATCGGCAGCGGCCTCCCCTGCCCCCTCCGCGCCCTCCTCGGCCGCGTTCTCCCCGGCCAGTACCTCTTCCGCATCACCCACGACGCCGGTCTCGTCGACCCGTGCCCCGGCGCTGCGCAATTCGGCCCTCAGGTCAAGGATCTCGCCGACCAGCGCCTTTTCCGCCTCCCATCGCGCCCTTGCCGCCTCCAGCGCCTCATGCGCGGCGACCAGCCCGGCCTCGACCTCGGCCTTGCGCTCCTCGACCTCGATGCCGATGGCCTCCTCGCGCTCGATGATCCCCTGCTCGATCTCCAGCGCCGAGACCCGGCGCTCGAGGTCCTCGACCTCGGCAGGCGTGGCGTGCTGCGACACCGCCACCCGCGCGCAGGCCGTATCCAAGAGGCTGATCGCCTTGTCCGGCAATTGCCGCGCCGGGATATAGCGGTGCGACAGCTTCACCGCCGCCTCGATGCTTTCATCCAGCAGCTCGACCTTGTGGTGTTTTTCCAGCACCCCGGCGATGCCCCGGCACATCAGCACCGCCTTTTCCTCGTCCGGCTCGTCGATCTTGACCGTCTGGAAGCGCCGCGTCAGCGCCGGGTCGGGTTCGATATGCTGCTTGTATTCGGCCCATGTCGTCGCCGCGATGGTGCGCAATTCGCCCCGCGCCAGCGCCGGTTTCAGCAGGTTCGCCGCATCGCCGGTGCCCGCCGCCCCCCCGGCCCCGATCAGCGTATGGGCCTCGTCGATGAACAGGATGATCGGCACGTCGGATGACTGCACCTCGTCGATCACCGATTTCAGCCGCTTCTCGAACTCGCCCTTGACGCTGGCCCCGGCCTGCATCAGCCCGATATCCAGCATGTGCAGATCGACATTCCTCAGCTGCGGCGGCACGTCGCCCCGCGCCAGCCGCTGCGCGAAACCCTCGACCACGGCGGTCTTGCCCACCCCCGCCTCGCCGGTCAGGATCGGGTTGTTCTGCTTGCGCCGCAGCAGGATGTCGACGATCTGCCGGATCTCGGCATCGCGCCCCACCACCGGGTCCATCTTCCCGTCCCGTGCCCGCGCCGTCAGGTTGGTGGCGAACTGCTCCAGCGACGATTTTCCGCCCGGCCGGGGCTTCGCGGCCTTCGCCGCATCCGGTTCCGCCGTGCTGGTCCGCTCCAGCGACCCCGCCAAGAGATCGTCCAGCTGCCCCGCCATCACCGCCGGGTCGAGTTTGTCGAATTCAAGGCTGATCTTGTAGAGCAGCCCCTCCAGCACCGGCAGTTGCAGCGCCCCCAGCAGCACATAGGCCGATCGCACCGTGTCATCGCCGAAATTCAGCGAACCGAAATTCCACGCCTCCTGGATCGCGCGGAAGATATGCTCGGAAAACTCTTCGACCGAACTCGCGCCAGTGGGCAGCGCATCGGTCGCGCGCAGTACATCGCCATCGAACCTGTGCCGGTCCACCCCCGCCGATTCCAGCAGGATCGCCACGTCCGAGCGTTCCGTATCGGCCAGCGCCGTGATGAAATGCACCAGCTCGACATAGGGATTGCCGCGCCGCTTGGCCGCCTGCGCCGCCTCGGAAAAGGCCTTGAGGCAGATCGGGTTCAGCTTGCCGACGAGTTCTTTTCGCTTGATGATCTGCTGCGATCCGCGAGCGGTCATGGGAAACGCCTCCAAAACGCCCGCTGAATTCAGTGGCGATTATCAGAATGGTTTAAGGATTCGCCTGCTGATATTATATTGGAACCGGGTTTCTGACCAGATTGTTGATGAAAATTCCAATCGGTCCGTTTTGCACGACAGATCTGTAGCTGCCGTGCCTTACCACCGGCTAGGACACTGTCTCAGCAACGGAATTCTGGACCCTTGCGAAATCTCTGATTCTCCCATCCGCCGGCCCTGATTCCGATTGCGGCCCGACCAATCCTCCCGCGCAGGAATATCCTTCGGACCTGCGCCGGGCATTTATCCGCTCCCGATCTGGATCGGTCTAACCACGGAATAGGTCCGTCCTGCAGCACTCGACAGATTCCCCGGCGGGGACCCGTGGATCGCCCGGGGCCGCCGCCGCTTCCGGGATGTCACCCTCGGTCCGGCAAGCCCGGGCGCGTCGAATTAACGCTGCGATGACGGCGGTGTTCTAGGAAGGAACTGCACGAGAGGTTGCGCGGATGGGGGCCGTTCGACAGGGCGGGGCAAGGGGCGATGGCACAGGAACTGGCGCGAGCGGAGAGGTTTTCAGAGCTGAAGCTGGCGCTCGTCGATGCGATCTGCGCCCTGAGCGAGCATGAGCGCGATCTCGAGTCGCGGCCGGACAAGACGCCCGGGGATCGGGCCGACATCTCGGCCTTCTTCCTGCTGCGGTGCCGGTTGAACGACGCCATCCTGACGCTGCACGCGGTCGAGGCGGGGTGGCGCTCCGGGGATGCGGGATCGGTCGGGAGGATCGGGGCCGCGCTGGCCGAGATCCGCGCCATCGCCCCGGCCATCCAGCAACGCGGATCGGCGCAGGCGGCCTGCCGCCGGATGATCGATCTGATCGAGGCGCTGCCGGTGCGACCCGGCAGCGGGGGCAAGCGGTGATGCGGCGCGGTCACGGCCTTCCCGCCCCCTCAATAGAGGGATCGCAGCACGTCGTTGGGCAGGTTCGACCGGCGCAGCGAGGCCACCGGATAGTCGGGATCATCGGCGATCTGCCGGATCTCGAACCCGTTCTCCAGCGCCGTCAGCCGCCGGATCGCGGCCGCCGCCCGGTCGAGGTTGCCGGCCCGAGCCTCGAAGATCGCCTGGTAGCGCAGGGCCGGGCGCGAGGCCGGGGCGATGGCGACGGCGTGATTGGCGAGCTTTCGCGCCTCGTCCATGCGGTTGGTCACCAGCGCCGCGAGGCAGCGCCCCATGTCGAAGAAATGCGCCGCCTGCGTCATCTCGGCGATGTAGCTGGCCCGGACCGCGGTGCGATAGGCCGCCTCGAAGCGACCCAGGCGCAGCAAGCCGGTGGTCAGCGCGTCATAGGCAAAGGGATTGGAGGGACTGATCTGCACCGCCCGCCGCGCCAGCGCCAGCCCGTCCTCGGTGCGATCGAGGATATGCAGGCAGGCATTCGCGGCCCCCGACAGCGCCATCGAATTCGCCGGGCCGTACAGCAACGCGTCATGCAGCAGCCCCTCGACCTCGTCGATCATCCCGCCATCGGCCGGCCGGGCGCGCTCGACCACCTGCAACAGCCTGAGCATCATGCGCCAGCCCGCCACCGTCGCATCTTCCGCCGGCAGGTCGCGCAGCAGGTCCTCGGCCGCGGCCAGGTCGCCAAGGCGATAGCTGAACATGCGCCGCACGGCCATGTGGATGCGCCGGTTGCCCGAGGCGATGCCGGACTGGTTGTCCAGTTGCGCCTTCCACGCGGCCTCGATCCCGGCATTCACGAAACGCGCGATCCCGGCCTGTTCGAAGGGCCTGCCGGGGCCGGGGCGCAGGGTCATCATCCGCGACCAGCAGAGGCGGTGGCTGCGCCGGTCCAGCAACTGGCCGCGCAGCACGCAGCGATCACCGGGGAAGACCATCAGCGCCAGTTCGAAATCCGCCGACTCCTCGGTTTCCGCCAGCCGCACCTCGGTCAGCGCCCGCTCCTCCAGCGCCTGCGCGAACATGTCGGCGACCAGCTGGCCCAGCAGGTAGAGATCGGGAGACAGCGTCCGGTCGACGGAAATCTGCACGGTCGTCGGCCGCTCGGTCGCGCGCGTCGCCCGGGCCTGCGGCGCTGGCTGGTCCGCCATGCGCTGCAGGTTCAGCCAATGCTCGAATTCGGGATCGCGGATGTCGATGCCCTGCAGCAATTCGCTGTCCGGGCCATCCTCGGGTGGCAGGATGGCGATGCGCGAGGGATCGAAGGACAGCACCTGGCGATCGCTGTGCAGCAGCGCGCCTGCCGATCCCAGGGATTGCCGCAGTTGATAGACTGCCTGCCGCAGGCTGGCCGAGGCCTGCGCCTCGTCACGGTCGCTCCACAGCCGGTCCTGCAGCCAGACCCGGCTGCGGCGCATGTCGGGGGCCAGCGCGATCAGCGCGACCAGGGCCTGCGTCTTCATCCCCTTCGGCGTGAGCGGGGTGCCATCTTCGGCCAGAACGGCCATCGGACCATAAAGTCGCAGCCTGATCATCAGCATGAAAACCCGGAATCACGGAATTCGGGTATAATAACACAATACTCTGCCCGATCCGCGACTGAACGCCGGATAAATCGCCTTGCGGTCGTAGCGCGGATCGACCCCCGGACTCGATCGAACACCATCACCAAGAGGAGGACGAACCATGGGCACGTCAGGACATTCCGGCCATTCCGGCCACTCGGGACAATCCGGTCACTCGGGCCATTCCGGCCATTCCGGTCACTCCGGCCTTTCGGGTGATGCCGCCTCGCATGCCGGCAGCGGGTCCTCGCCGCTGCTCAACCAGGCGCTGGTCACCACGCGGGACGGCATCGTCGGCTACTGGAAGCCGCAAGGCGCGGCCGTGATGCCCGGCAATGCCAACATCCTTTACCTGCGGCCGTTCCGGCGCGGCTATATCCTCGATCACGAATTGCAGCGGCATGTCGTTGTCGGTTCCCCGACCAGTTTCAACGGTCAGCCCGCGGAGGGGGCAAACCTCGTGCTCACCGGAACAGCGCAAGTCACCGTGGCGATCCCGCGCCCGCCTGCCGCTGTCTTCGACCAGCAACTGAAGCACATGCACAGCTATGCCGATCTGCGCGACGACCGGCTGGCCGAGATCAATGTCCAGATCGGCGACCTGCTGTCGTTCTTCGGGGCGCAGGTCTACCTGGACGACGAGCGCCACCGGCTTCAGCTCGAGGTCTTGACCGCCACCGTCCGGCTGGCGGGTCATGTCGAGATGATGGTCAAGCATTTCTGCCGCTCGCCCCGGCCGCTGGATCTGGCTCCCGAGGTCCAGCCGATGATCCAGACCCCCGATCACAGCAGCTACCCCAGCGGCCATGCCTGCGAGGGTTTCGCCATCGCCTGCGTGCTGAGCCGGATGCTGGGCGGAGGCGATCCGGCGGCGGTGATTGCCAACCCGAAGGATAAACGGCATCTGCTGTTCCGGCTGGCCGCGCGGATCGCCGAGAACCGTACCGTCGCCGGGGTGCATTTCCCAATCGACAGCCATGCCGGCGCGATGCTGGGGATCGTGCTGGGCGAGTTGGTCTGGGCGGTATTGGCGCCGGGAAGGAATGCGCAGAACACGTTCGACGTGCCGGAAATCATTGCGCCCTATGTGAATGCCAACGGGGCGCAGGACGAGTATTACGACATCGATTTCACGCTGCCAGAGCTGAGCGAAAGACTGAGAGCTGCGGGAAATCAGCCGGTCGAGATCACGCGCTCTCAGGTCTTGACCGGGATCTGGAACAAGCTGACCTGACCGGCAAGGCCGTTCTCAATACCGCCGCCGCGGCCTGCGCCCCGGCGCCAGCGGCGGCCCAAGAACGCCGATGCCAAGCCGGGGGTCGGGCGGCTCGGTGTCACTAAGCACCTTAACCAGGATCTCATCCTTGCTGCCCGGATTCGGCGTTGCGCTGTACAGATCGACGAGGGCCCGCGTCACATGGGCCGTCGCCGTCGAGCTGCCGCTGAACAGGACCGACGAGCCGCTATAGACGCCGCTCGCGCGCTGACCCGGCGTGGCGGCACCATCCTCGGCCACCGCGCTCAGATCGGGGCGAAACCTGGTCCCAATGGCCCCGCCCGAGCCGGTATAGGTGGTCGCGCGGCCTTCGGGCGACAGGACTGCATCGTCATCGTCAGTGGCATTCGTCATCGCCGCTCCGACGACGATGAAGTCCTCGCCGGCCTTGGTGGCAAAGGCCGAGATCGTGTTCTGCCGGCTGACCGGCGATGCGCCGGCGGGCAGGTCGAACTTGCGGGTTCGGGGATCGCGCCCGGTCAGCGTCGAATGATCCAGGTAGGATTGCTTGCCGTAGGCCGGATAACCCGACAGCGTGTCATCGCGCTGGATGCCCAGCTTGATGCTCAGGGGAGAATTGCCCGTGTTCGTGAAGGTCAAGCAATAGGTCCCCGATGGTGCCCGCAGGAAGTCCGCATCCAGTTCCAGCGTCGACCTCAAGGCGAAGGTGATGACCCTCTGGTCGCCTTCCTTGCTGGGATAGACGCGCCCCACCCGCGCCCCATTGCATACCAGCACCGCATCGAATCCCCCGGCCTCGGTCAGCGTGATCTCCTCGCCCGACGGCGTGACGATTGTCAGTTCCAGATCATGCGCCGAATTCGGACGTATTTCGAGGAAACTGGCGCTTTGATCGCCGGGCGGCACCCGCCACTCGACCGTTTCCGAACCGCCATGTGTATCCAGCGCGAATGCGCCCGACATCCGCGTGCGATAGTCATTGCCCGCCGCGATGACGACCTTGGTCGGCGCGCTGTGGTCGCTGCGTTTCCGCGCCAGGTATTCCAGCCGCGATTCCAGGAAGCCGGTGCCGTCCTTCGGTCCGGCGGCATTGGCGAGACTGATATTGACCACCACCGGCACCGCACGTCCCGAATTCTCCCAGTTGTCGACCCAGTCGAGGATCCGCTGCATGGCGATCAGCACGAAGACTTCCAGCCGCGCGCCCGAGGTGTCCTCGATCACGTATTCCGGCAGTTCGACCGCGACGATGGGGCGGTTACCGGGCGCGTCGTCGGGCGGGAAACCGGCGGCAATGTCCAGGATATGCGTTCCATGCCCGGCGCGGAATCCGACCGGGCGCTCGCGCGCGGGTGTGTCATAGTTTCCGCCGCGCAGGTGCGCCGCGTATTGCTGTGCCCGCTCGCGATATTTGTCGGGTATGCCCTTATCCCGGTCAAGGTCTTCGGCCAGGATCAACCGCTGCGCCACCCGGTCAAGGTTGTTCCGATCTGTCCCGGCGATCTCCTCCAGCAGCTCTTTGACGACGCCGAGCGCCCGTTCGGGATCCGAGTTCGCACCCGGCAGGGGGTGAAACCTGACCAGCTCCGAGACGCCATTCACCGGCGGGCTGATGCTCAGCATGTGCTCCAACCGCCGCGCCAGTTCGAGACTCCACGAGAAACCCTCGTCCCCGGGACCCTCCTGCGTCCGGTCATCTTCCAAGCGAAGGGCCTCGTCCTCCATCAACGGATACATCGCAGATCCATAGTCACCACTGCGCAACAGGTCGTAGAACAGCCGCTCATCGCCGTTCGAATCGTTCAGCATCAAGTTGATGGCAGTGGCGCTGAACTCCCGCCCGATCATCAGGTCGGTCAGACCCGCCAGCGTCTCCTGTCGCTGCCGCCAGAAATGCCGGATACGGGTCCCGCCATTCGCCGCGCGGAAGCGGGCATTGGCAATCCCGATCTCGGCATCGATGATCGCGGTGACCACGGGGCTGTTGGCGACGGTCGGAGGAGCGGCCGGGGCAGCCGGTGCCGGTGTCGGTAACGCTACCGGAACCCCGGGATTGAGCAGCGACCGCAGCGAGAGACCCGGCACATAAGGGCCGGTGCGCAGCTCCTCGAGTTGATTCGCCAATGGAAAGGGCCACCATTCCAGCGTGTAGATGAAGAAGAACCGGGCCTCGTCCGGCAGTGTCGTGCCGGCGGCGAATGAGAACAGTGTATCGCTGGCATGACGGTCGAGCAGGATGATCGGCAAGGGCCAAGGAGACTTTATTTTCCCTGCTGCCCCGAGACACGTCTTCGCATTGTCCTCGAGCTCGGTAGAATCTTTTCCCTTCAGCCGGACATAGACTGGGCGGAAATGCGGCAATTCGAACGTGCCCATCACTGCTTGATCGGCAACTTTTTGATCGGCAACTTTTTCACTCGCGTCCGCGTTCGGCACGATGAAGCTCGGAAACCTGTGCTTCAGATGTTCGGGCCGGATCTCCTGCGCCCAGTCTGCATAGGGGGTTTTCGACCCCAAAGCCTGGCTGTTGAGCAGAATCCATTCGCAATCCATGCCGGTCGCCTCCCCTTGGGTCATTTTGCCACGACAGGGGGGCCGCAAGCAACGGCCGCCCCCGTTTCCTGCACGGTTCCTAGGCCAGCAACTCGGTGGGGTCGGTGACTCCGGACAGATCGAGAAGCGTGATCGTCGCGCCCGACGACAGTTCCACCAGGGTATCCGGCCCCGCCTCGCCGCCCAGTTCGGCCTCCGAGATCGCGGTGATGGTGACCCCGCCGGTCAGGACCAGCAGGTCCGTGTCGAGGCCGAAATCCTCGATCAGGTCATCGCCCGAGCCCGGGGCAAAGACGAAGACATCCGCACCGTCCCCGCCGTTCAGCGTGTCGTTGCCCGACCCACCCTCGAGACGATCCGCGCCCGCCCCGCCCTCAAGCCGGTCATTGCCCGCATCGCCGCGCAGATCGTCATCGCCAAGGCCGCCCTCGAGGAGATCATCGCCGCCGCCGCCCCGCAGGTCATCCGACCCCGCCTGGCCCGAAATGCCATTGTCGGCGGTGTCACCCCAGATCGTGTCCGCGCCGCCGGTGCCGCGGATATCCTCGACATTTCGCAGCAGGTCGACATCGCCGAACCCGTCTGTTACCCGTGCGAAGCCATCGCCATCGACCTGCGACAGATCGGCGAAGATCGGCGCGCTGCCGCCAAAGTTCGCATCACTCGAATAGTCGGCGCGATCACGCCCGGCGCCGCCATCCAGCGTATCGTCCCCAGCCAGCAGGCCGAACCGTTCATCCCCGATGCCGCCGGCAATGCTGTCTGAAAATCGCGTCGCCTGCAGTCGTTCGATCCCGGTGAAGTCATCACGGTCGCCGAACGGATCGACAAGGACGGTCCCGGTCCCCGCCTCGGTTGCACTGAATGCGACCACCAGGCCGCGGCTGCCGCCGTGGTCATCGGCGGTCTGATAGATCAGGATGTCCCGCCCTCCGCCCGCACCGTGGATCGTGTCATTGCCGCCGAAGGGGTCGAAAGCGTCCGGGTCCTCGCCGTCGCTCCCGATGATCAGGTCATCGGAATTGGTCCCAAAGACCCGTTCGATGTCGATCAGGATATCGGTATCGCCATAAGGGTCGGTGGCAATGCCGCTGGCCAGATTGACCGTGACACCGGCCATCCCGCCATCGAATTCAGCCTGGGAATAATCGACGAGATCCCAGACAAAATTCGCGTCATCCTCGGTGCCGCTGCCACCATCGATCGTGTCATTGCCGCGACCGCCGTCAAACAGATCCTCGTCGGCGCCCCCGTTCAGTCGGTCATCGCCCGCAAAGCCCGACAAGCGGTCGTGGCCATCTGTGCCGTCCAGAACATCATTGCCCGAGGTGCCCTCGATATGGTTGACGCCGGCGACAACCCAGGTGCCGATTGTCACGTCCGCGAAAGCGATCTCCTCGATGCTGCTGAAGCGATCCTCGCCGTCGCGCCCCGCCACCAGGTCGGTCACGACATAGACGCCGTTGCTGTTGGTGAAGCTGTAATCGGCGCGGTTGCCCTGCAGCACCAGGGTGTCGAAGCCCGTGCCGCCCTGCAGGCTGTCATTGCCCGCGCCGCCCTCGATCACGTCATCTGCGCCGCCGCCGTCGATGCTGTCCGCGCCCGCGCCGCCGCGCAGCGTGTCGATGCCGTCATGGCCGCTGAGCTGGTCCGCACCTTCGCCCCCCTCCAGCACGTTGGCCGCATCGGTGCCGATGATCGTGTCATCGCCGTTCCCGCCCCCGGCGTTCTCGATGCTGACCAGCACGTCGGTATCGACCCAATCGCCGCCATCGGCCAGCCCGACCGGCGTATCGGCCGGCAAGCCCGCCAGTGTCAGCAGGTTCACGGCCTCGACCACCGCCGAGCGGTCCATGGCGCGCAGGTCGATCCTGACCGGCTCATCGGCCTCGAGCGAGGGATAGACGACCCAGTCATTGCCCGGTCCGACATCGATGAAGTCGTTGCCGCCGGCCTGGCCGGCGATGATGGTGTCATTGCCGGACCCGGCGTGAACCACGTCGTCGCCATCGCCGATGGTGATGCGGTCGTCGCCCGCGCCGCTGTCGACCGTGTCATTGCCGGCACCGGTGTCGATCACGTCATTGCCGCTGCCGGTGATGACCCGGTCCGCGCCGGCGCCGGTGGTGATGACCAGGTCCTCGGTCGCACCCGGCATCTCGATGGTCTCGGAGGGATCGCCCTGCGGATCGACCGGCTCCCCGTCAACGACCAGGTCCAGCGCCTCGAAGCGCCGAGCCTGCAGCGACAGCGTGTCGAAGCGATAGGGCTGATCGAAAAGGCCCGCCTCCAGCTGCGCGACATAGGCCAGGATCTCGGCCCGGATCGCCGGGTCATTCCATTCCGCCGCGGTCAGCGACAGGCGCAACACGTCGCGACCACTGCCGCCGTCATAGATGTCGGCGCAGCCCCCGTCATCGCCGGCATCGCTGGCGACGAAAACCGCCAGGTCATCGCCCGAGCCGGCCAGGACCCGGTCTCGGCCCGCGCCGCCGTCCAGCGTGTCGTTGCCCCGGCCGCCCAGCAGGAAGTCGCGCCCGCCGCGCCCCCAAAGCCCGTCATCGCCGCCAAGGCCGATCATCACGTCAGAGCCGTCGCTTCCGAACAGCTGGTCTCCGCGCCCGCTTCCCAATCGCCGTGCCATCTTTCCCTACCTCCGTGTTTCCCGGGTCAAGTTGATGGTTCGATTGTCCAGGCATCCGGCGGCGAAACAAACGGGGTGGCGGGCAAGGGCCGCATTATTGACGGTGGGATGACGGTCGGGGGGTTATTCGGGCGTGTTCTGCTGGATCCAGCAGCCGAAGAGATTGACCATGTCCGCGGTCCAGCGGTCCTCGCCCGAGCCCGGTGGCGGCATGCTGCCGCTCTTGACACGGGAATAGATGGCCACCGCGTTTATGCTGACAGATCGATAGTCGCCCAGATCGATGCCCTTGGTCTTCATGTGGCTGATGTCGGTCTGGGTGAACATCTTGCTGATGTCGTTGGTCCAGGTCACGCTGCTCGGGCAGCCAAGTGCACTGAAATGCTCGCGATCATGGTTTTCCATTCGGTCTTCTCCCTCTGCTGAAAGTTGCTTGCTCACCGGGTCAGATAGCGGTTCCGCGGTATGTCGATCAGGCCCTCGGGGCCCTCCGGCGCGGGCGTCTCTGGCTGGCCCGTGCCGCCGGAACCGCGCGCAAGGATCACGCTGAAATCGCCCGCCTGCCCGGTGGGATTCTGTCCCTGGCTGCCGTGGCATCCCATGCAGCCGCCCATGTTGTGGAAGGACCCGCCGTAATAGGTATTCTTGTGCGGCGTCCCGTCACTGTTCCATTCGGTGGTGATGTCCGGCGAGAGGCCGCCAGCGAAAAGCTGCAGCGAGCGGTTGGTCTCGACCACGATATTGGCCTGGTAATAGCTCGAGGGTGACGGGTTCGTAGCCGAGAACGGCGGTTCCGCGGTGTAGAGCGAGCCGTTCGGCAGGTTCGGATCCGGTATCTTGTCATAGGGGAAATACTGGACATTCACGAGTTTGTAGGAAAGCCAGGGCGCCTGTTCGATGCCGTTCTCTTGCAGGTAGCTCGCGATCGCCGCATGGGCGCCGGCATTCGCATCGATCACGTAATCCGGGATGGCGTTGTCGCGCTTGTCGACGCAGATCCGACCGGCTTGCGGCTGATGCTCCGCGTCGTTCTGGTAATAGAGCCGCTTGCCGGGTTCCTCGCAATAGCTGACATCTGCAGGCAGGCAGGTCGCCGGATCGCTGGTCAGGATCACCTCGCCCAGGTTGCTTGGCACCTCGCCGCCCTGCGCACCCGGACCGGGTTTGGGATCGAGCAGGCAAACCTGCGGAGTCGTTGCCTTCGCCGGTTCGGGTTCAAGGATGATGGCACCGTTCGCGTCCTCGACCGGCGCGCCCTCCGCCGTCAGGATATTGTCGGCCTGTTCGAAGGTGGCATAGATGAAATAGGGCGCGGACGGTGTCTTGTGGATGATATGCAAGGCCTGCAGCCCCCAGGTGGCATCACGGTAGCAGGTGTCACCCCCGGCGGACTTCTCGTAGAAACGCGCGTTCTGCGTGTGGAAGCGGCCGGACGCCTGTTCGGACGGGTTCAGCGGACGCCAGCCCGCCTTGACCTCGATGGTGCCAAAGGGAAGGCTGACCATCTTCGGGCTGCCCGCTTCCGGGCTCGCCTTGTTTGCCGCCAGGTAGGCCTTGGTCTCGGCAACCACCTCGTCGGGCACCGCCGACCACCAACGATTGCCCTCGTCCGTCGGGTCGCTGTTTCCTGCGACATATTCGTAAAGCGTGCGGTTGGACTTCGCCAGGAACCGGATCAGCTGCGGCGCGGAGTTCCCCGGCGAACTCGACGGCTCGACAACGCCGGCATACATGCTGGCCAATGTGATCTGGTCGGTCTCATCAAGATTGATCCAGGGCACGGGATTACCCGACTGCGCGGGATCGCAGGCCGCGATCGCGGTCGAATAGTTGTATTCTGGCAGCGCATCATAGCCATAGGACGTGTCGCCCGCCGGACCGGGATAGCCCGGAGGATTCACGAGATTGAACGGGTTGGCATTTCCCGGGAAGGTCTCGACCTTGTGCCGGTAGGTTTCCCAGACTAACAGCCCGCAATCGGCTGACGGGTCGCCGAAGCGGCAGGTCGGGCTGGGGGTATCCCGCTGCCCGGGCTGTCCCTCCTGCGCGACGGCGGGCCAGTTCAAGGCAATGAACTCTTGCCATGCGAAGGCCGCGGCCTGCGCCGGCGTCGCCTCCGGGGCACCGCCCGAAGGCGGCGAGGCCACGAAGGGCGGATTGAGCTCGGCAGGAACCTCGGACGAGATCACGATCGGCGGGCCAGCCTCTTGGGCCAGCACCGGTCCGACCAGCGCGACAATGGCGGGCGCCAATACCAGCAGCCCGGAAAGACAGCTTCTGACCGCTCTTGAAATGATGATCGACATCGCCCCGCCCTTTCGCTGGTTCCCCGAAATTCCGTCCTTGATGGTCGTGCTGGTTAGCTATGGCACTGGAGGCAACTTGCTACGCGATGCGCAAACCTGGTTCCTTGGGTGGCTTCGCGGACTTGCAAGTCCCTTCACCCTGCCCGTCAGGTCAATGCGCCTGGAACGCGATCGGCCACATGAAGTCCAGCGACTTGTACCCCTGGCCCAGGTAATGCACCGTTCCCGCGCTGTCGGACACGTTGTAGGCCGGGTCCAACGCCCCGGTCGGCACCGAGAACGGGAAGAACTGCCCGGTCCCGGGATCGTAGGACGCGGTCGCGTGACAGGCATGGCAGCTGGCCTCGAACCGAGTCCAGTAGCGCGGCTGCGCGGTATTGGGCGCGCCGGCGAAATCCTCCATGTCCGTATGGCCAAGGATCACCGGCGTCTCGCCGGTCCCGTCCTCGGTGAAGCGGATCTGCGTGCCATTGGGACCAAAGACCTCGAGCCCGAAGCCTCCCAGGCCCGCGGCCTCGAGGATGGCCCCGACCTGGTCCTGCGGCAGCGGCGCCCGTTGGGTGATCAGCGTCTCGCGCACCTTGGCCACCCCGGGATTGTCGTTGAACTCGAAGGTGGTCCAGAACCAACTGGGATCCTCGGTATAGAGCGCCGTGGCCGGGTCAGCCAGTTTCCGCATCTTCACCATGATATGCAGACCGCGCCACCAGTATTCGCCGCTGTCGAACTTGAAGGTCAGCGCGCCGGCAGGGGCCGGGCTGCCCGGTGTCACCTGCAGCCACGAGGCCTTCAGCTCGACCGATCCGACCGGCATGTCGACGTAGTCGTTCGTCGTGAAGAACGTCGCCACGTCCACCTTGGTCGTCAGCCCGCTCTCGACCAGGTAATCATAGCTGACCTCGTTCCGCGTGACCTCTTCGTTGGCCCCGTCGGGATCGGCCGTCGAGACGCGACCGGCATTCAGATCCTTCTTCTCGATCGACGGCTCCATCTCGATGCGCGGCGTCATGGCGGCGAAATCGAACATTGTGCGCGAGCCAAAGGTATCCGGATCGGTCGGCCAGGCCATCCACAGCGGCGCCTGGCCCGAGCCCGACATGCCACCGTTCTGCGGACTGGGGATCAACTGGTTTACCCGGGCGAAGAACATCCAGGCCAGCCGCTCGCGATCCTCGAGGCTGCCGTCGAAGGCAAAGGCCGCGCAATCGGCGGCGAAGGCGGCATCCGGCTTGTTGACCCAGTCCCCATCGGTGCAGCCTGCCCCCGCATCCTGTCCGAGTGCGGAAAGCGGCAAGATGGTCACGCCGAACGCAATCGATGCGCATATCGCCAGCTTGGTCATGATGCCCCCAATGCCAATGTCGCCAGAAACGGACTCGAACGACAGACAGGATGTCCGACCGTTCGCTTGTCCCGATGCGCGTCGAGTCCGCGCCACTTCCCGAATAATCAACCCGAGATTGAAACGAGTCAAGTCATTGATCCGGCATATCTTCTCAGCGCAGATATTTTCTGGATCGCTTCCGTCGAAATCATCCATCCCGGAAAGAGAAAACAATCTGAATTCGATTTTCTATATCAGGAATTTCAGGGCACTAATCGAGTAACAGGTTTAATTGCCGATACTGCAAATAAATATTTTGCAGCAACGCAGAACCTGCCCAAGACGGCCCCCTCCTCACCGGCCGCCGCCGCGACGGGCCCGCCGCCCTACCCTTCCTCCCCCATCTCCGGCAGGTCCGCGAGGCTCTGCAGGTCATAGCTGGCGAGGAACAGGTCGGTGGTGACAAAGCTGTGCGGCGCGCCCCGCCGTGGCTCCCTCGGCCCGGTGGCGATCAGCCCGCGGGCCGAGAGGCGGCCCAGCAGGTCGCGGCTGATCTCCTGCGCGAAGATCTCCTTCAGCCCGTCGCGGCTGATCGGCTGGTGCCAGGCGATGGCCGCCAGCACGGCGGTTTCGATCTCGCTCAGCTCCAGCCGCGCTTCGCCCAGATCGGCGGCCGTGCGGATGGCCGGGGCATAGGCGGGCCGGGTGCGCAGCATCCAGCCGCTGCCGATCCGCGCCACGTCATAGGGGCGGTCGGCCAGTTCCGCCGCCAGGTCGGCGATCAGCAGATCCACCGAGACATCGCCCACCACCCGCGCCAGGTCCTCGCGCGCGACCGGCGTGGCGCTGGCAAACAGCACCGCCTCGATCCGCCGCATCCATTCGCGCCAGCGCAGCTCGGGCGGCAGCTCGTCAAGGTGGCGGTCAAGCTCGGGGTCGGGTCTGCGTGCCATGGTCAAAGCCCGTAGAGCCGGAAGGTCTCGCGCCCGGTCAGCTCGCGCGCCGCGCCCAGTTCGACCAGCCGGTAGCAGAAGCGCCTTGCGGCGCGGTCCGACATCAGCCCGGTCAGCATCGCGGGGGCAACGGCGTCGCAGGTGAGGACCAGTTGCACCGCCCGGTCCGACTGCTTCGTGCGCAGCTTCGGAGCGATGGATTGCAGCCGCGCCGCCTGCCGGGCCAGGTCGGCGGCCAGTTGCAAGGCCGGACCGGCGGCCTTCAGCACCGCCCGGTGACAGGCCAGCCGCAGATCGCCGCCCCCTGCCCCGAGGTCGCGGCGCGTGAGGCCGAGGCCCAAAAGCGGGATCAAATGCGTCCAGCCGAGCGCCCGGGCCAGCGCCGCATCGCCAAGGATCAGCGCGGCGAGATGATCGCGCGGGGCCTCGGCCAGCGCCGCCTCGATGGCGGCAGCGGCCTGCTGGATCGGCCCACCGCGCAGCGGTGCCCCCTGCCCGTCCTCCAGCTGCGGCAAGGCACGGGCCAGGGTCTCGGCGCTCAGCGGCCGCTCGACCGCGCGCTGCCAGGCCAGCCCGATCTCGCCCGCCGGTCCGGGCGCATCGCCGGGCCGCAGCAGGCAAAGCGCATCGCGGATCGCCGCCTCGCGCTCGGGCCGCCCGGCATGGCGCGCGGTCTGCGCCGCCGCCTGCAACGCCAGCCGCGCCCGCCACAGCGCCAGCGGCACCTCGGACCGGCTTTGCACCTGGTGCAGCAAGGCCAGCGCCGCACCGGCGGAAAGCGCTGCATCCTCAAGGGTTTCGCCCGGCAGGCCGCGCAGCCAGTCGGGCAGGCGCGGCGGGTTGGCAACGGGGTTGGGATCGGCGGAAGGGGCGCGGGTCATGCGGGTCGGTCTACCCGATGACGGCGGTTGTCGCCAGATATTTCGATGATAACCGCCGCAACTCGCGCAAACGCGCAATGTCCAATAATCTTGCCTTATCGGACGTAATGGGATGACCCTCCGCGACATGGACGAAACCCCGCCAGAACAGCCCTCGCCCACCGTTGATCACCTTCCCGGCGGGGAAGATGACGACAGCGCCCCCCTGCCCGCTTCCCTCGCCCTCGATCACAAGCATGTCGCGCGGCGGGTCAAGCAGACCGTGCGCGATGCTTGCATCGGTCCCGACGCGCCGGTCTCGCCTCCTCGGCCGAGGTCGATGAGCGGCATGTCCAGAAACAACTCAGCCATGCCAGCGCCGCAGGGACCGGTCAAAGGGGTCGGCATGGTGCGGCGGCAGATCGCGTACCGCGCGGGCATGGGCTTAGGTGACCGGCAGGGGCTGCGCACCGGACGGCCATAGCGGGTCAGTTCGATCTCTTCCCCGGCCTCGGCGCGTCGGATCAGATCGGCAAACTGGGCCTTGGCTTCGGCGATGGCGAGCTGCATGGGAACCTCCGGTTCTGATCATAGTGCAGGGCAGGACGCAACCGCCCTGCCCTGTCACCCGCTGCCCCGCGTCCCTGTTCGGTGGCGCGGGAAAGCACCTTCCCCGCGGGGAAGATCACTCGATCTGGTCGAGGAGCGAGGCGACGGCGGCCTCGAGCCGGCGGCGGTCGACGGTCGAGAAGTCGCGCGGCAGGCGGATCTCGAGCCTTCCGTTGGCGGCGGTGCATTTGGCGCTGCCCTGCGGACGGGTCAGCTGGAAGGTGGTCTTGGCCTTGCCAGCGGGCACCGGCGTAGCGGGCTTTTTCGGCGCGGGCGCAGGCTCGCCGAGCGGGTCGTCGCCCTGCCCCGCGTAACGGCGCAGCACGTCGAGCTCGTCCTTGACGCTGCGGTTGTCCCAGTCCTTCAGCTCGGCCTTGATCGCCGCCACCATGCCCGGCACCTCGTCGATGCGCGCGGACAGCGCGAGGCCGAGGGCGCGCGGGATGTCCTGCGGAAAGAGCAGGCTTTCCCAGAGCCGCCGGACCAGCGGGATGAAATTGCGGATATAGCTGCGCTTCTGGTAGCCCGCCGATTTGAACAGGATCGCCACCGCCTTTTCCGGGTCGGTCTCGGCGGTGCCGGGGTCCATGGCATAGTCCACGGCCAGCTGCGCCATCTCGGCGAAGGAGATGTCCTTGCGGACCAGGTTCTCGTCGACCATGCGGCGGTACAGCCGTTCCAAGTGGTCGCCCTTGGCGATGATGCCGGCGGGAATCTTGCCCCAGGCCTCGGCATCACCGGTTTCTTTCAGCAGTTCGCGATAGGCAGAAAGACGGCGCCAGCCCTGCACCAGTTCATAGCGACCGTCACCGATCGGCTCGACCCGGATCGGGTTCGACAACCCGATCTCGCGGATCGAGGCGACCAGTTCGGCCAGTTCGAAATCGGGACCGTTCTTGCGGTCGCGGGTCAGCTTGTAGGTCTGGATCGCGTCCAGCGGGACCAGGTCGGTGATCAGTCCGGCGCGCTTCATCCGCACATGTTCCTGCGCGAGCGCGTCATTCTCGGCCCGGATCTTCGCCTCGACCTCGGCACGGTCGCGGCTCGATTCCGCGGTTTCGGCAATGGCGGTGGCCATCGGGCCACGGCGCGGCTCGGGCGTGTCGGCCTTTTCCGCGACCTTCCCCGCGGGGAAGGTTTCCACCGGCTCCTCCGGCATCTCGATCTCGAACATGCGGCGCTTGCGGCTCATGCCTCACCCTCCAGCTTGTCCCATGCGGTCAGCACGTGACCCCGGAATTCTTCATAGGCCTGGTCGAAACTGGCGCGCGCGCGACGCCATGTGCCGCGCGTCATCTCGCGGTAATCGATCTCGTAGATCGAACTTAGGAAGCGGCCCGACTGCTCGACGGCGCGGGTCAACTCGATCGGGTGCTGGGCCATGCGATCGCCGAAGACCTGCTGGAAGGCGCCGAGCATGGCCTGGTGCAATTCGTTCGACGGCTCGTAGCGGGTCATCAGGAAGCGCACATCGGCGAAGGCCTTGGGCAAAGCGATCTTCCCCGTGGGGAAGCTTTCGAACCCGTGCGACAGGTCCTCGAGCGCCTCGGCCAGCTGGCCGATGAAGCTGGTGGTCGAATCGTATTCCCAGTAGCCGGGACCGGAGGGGATATAGAGCATGTCGGCCGCGAAGACCGCGTTCATCGACTGGTAGCCGATGGCCGGCGGGCAGTCGAAAAGGATGAGGTCATAGGCATCATCGGCGAGGCTGTCGAGGAAGCGCGAGACGGCACCGAAGAAGGTCCATTCCGGGTTCAGGTGGCGATACTGGGCGCTGGCGAACTCGACGAAGGCGGCGTTGGCGCAGCTGGGGACGATGTCGATGGTCGGCCAGGCGGTCGGCTTGATGAAGTCGGCGGGCCGAAGCGTGCCAAGGCCCATGTCGCGGATCGAGGCCGGCAGCTTGCGCTGGGGCAGGGCGGTCCCGCTCTCGGCACCCGCCGCACTGCCATTCATCCGGTCGGTCTCGCGTTCGAGGTCGCGGGCCATGATGCCCCAGACGGTGTGATCCTCGCCCACGTCATTGAGGCCCATCGAGTGGCTGAGCGTCGCCTGCGGGTCGAAATCGACGACCAGCACGCGATAGCCGTCGAGCGCGGCGGCATGGGCGAAGTGCAGCGCCACGGTGGACTTGCCGGCACCGCCCTTGAAATTGGCGATGGCGGCGCGGAAGGCGCGCTTGCCCTCGGGGCGCGGCGGCATCAGCGTCTTCTTGTTGATGCGGATGCGCCGGCGCAGCTCGTTGATCTCGTCGAGGCTGAACCAGCGCTGGCGGCCATCCTCTTCGACTTCCCCGAGGGGAAGGTTCAGGTCGGCCAGCTTGCCGCGGAAGGTCGACTGGTTGATGCGGAAGATGAGCTCGGCCACCTCCCAGGAGGAGAAGCGGCGCAGGGTCTTTTCCAGCTCGGGCGAGAAGGTCTGCCGACGGATCCAGCCCTGCATCTTGAGAGATTGTGCCTGAAGCTGCGCGAGGTTTTCGTGCGTATACATGTTGTGCCTGTATTTCCGGACGCTAATTACTGCTGTATTGGCTTTTACGCCGGATTTGCGCTTTTGGCAAAAGGCAAGTTAAGGTGAGGGCAAGAATAACCCAGTCCAGCGCCTGTTGCGCGAATCGGGCTTGCAGCGTTCGCAGCGGGGCGCGCGTTGCATACCGGGGAATGGGGGACGCACCGGGGCCATCTGCAAGATATTGGGTGACATCCGAGGCGAAATAGGGGTCACCCAGGATGTCCCCCCATACCAGTGATACCGTTTTTTCTTGCCGGATTTGGACAGGGAAAGACGCAACAGTTCAAATGGCTTGACAGAATCGCTGATCCGGACGCAAATGCGGTAAGGATGGTGAAAAGCGTTTTACGCAGCACAAGACCAGCGGGGCGGAAGACCTCGCAGCGCATCCCCAGAGGCAAAGGCCTGGCAAGGGTCGCGAGAGAGAAGCCCGAAACGGGCACGAGGCAAACGCCCGAAAACGGGCACGAGGGGCCGGGTCAACCGGCGGGCAGGACCGTGATGCAGATCATTCGGCCGGTGGGTCGTGAGGCGTCAGCGAAGAAATATGACCTCCTGTCGGCGCTGATGGCACATGCGCTGGCCGGGGACCAGCATCGGCAACGGCTGGTGCTGCGGCTGATGGCGCTGATCACCACCCGCTATAACTGGCAGCGCGACGAGCTGACCATGGGCCAGCGCGAGATGGCGCGGCTGTGGTGCGTGGACGAGCGCACGGTGAAGCGCGACATGGCGCGGCTGAAGGCCCTGGGATGGGTCGTCGTAAAGCGGCAGGGCGCGCGGGGCAGGGTGTCGGTGCTGGGCCTCGGGCTCGAGCGGATCATGCTGGATACGCGGGCCGAGTGGGAGCATATCGGGCCGGATTTCGTCGAGAGGGCAGGGGGGACGGCGCCGGTTCCCGAGAGCACGGTGGTGCCGTTCCGCCCGCGCGGCGCGGTCGAGGCCGGGGACGGCACCTGGGGCGCGGCCTGCCGGCAGCTGGCGGGCGAGGACCCGGCGCTCTACGAGGCCTGGTTCGCGGCGCTGAGCGAGGCGGGCTGCGAGGGTGGCGTGCTGGTTTTGATCGCGCCGACGCGGTTTCATGCGAGCTACGTTGCGGGCCATTTCATCGGCCGGCTGCTGAGCGCGGCGAGCCGCGCCGACCCGGCCATCCGCGCGGTGCGCATTCGCAGTGCGGGGGAAGGGTAGGGGCGGGAGTCCTTAACAAAGATTTAACCGGCTTTGATGCAGATCAATGTTCCGGTTGAGCAGGCCCGGTAGATCGCCCGCATGAGTTGGGTGTTACAGCATGAACGGCCAGTGCCTGCGGGCCTCGATCGGGGGGTTGCGGCTGCGCCGGTGCTGGTCGCGGTGGTTTGGTGGGTAACAACTCTGCTGGCAGGGGCCGTCTATGCCCTGCCGGCTTCCACCGCCCCGCTACTGGACATCCAATTCACCGAGTCTCCGGCCGCCAGCTTGGTGGCCGGGGCCGAGGGCGAGCGGCCGTGATGGGGCGCGCGCTGGCCCTGGTGCTGTTGCTGCTGACCGGCTGTCGCGAGGAGCAGACGCAGGTCGTCGATCCGCTGCCGCTGACCGGGGCGGCACTTCAGCAGGTCGGACCCAAGGCGCAGGTGCATCTGAAGGGTCTCGAGGGCGCGCCGTTGTTCTTTGCGCAGGTGCGCGATGCGGTCGCCTATTCCCGCCATCCCGACGCCAGCCATCCGGTGCTGGCCATCTGGGTGAGCGACATGGGGGCTACCGGCGCGACATGGGAGAAGCCGGGGGCGATGAACTGGATCCATGCCGGGGCGGCGCATTACGTCGTTGGTTCGTCGCGAAGGGGCGGGTCGGGCAAGCCTGAACTGGTGCCCTTCGCGCAGGAAGCGGCGGCAAGGGATTTCGCGGCGGCGCAGGGCGGGGTGGTGATGGACCTGGTGACGATTCCGGATTCGGCGGTGGACGGGGCAGGGGAATAGACCTTTCCCTCGGCCCGCCCGTCATGCCACAGTCGGGCTTCCCGTCCCCGGTTCCCTGTTGCCCATGTCCGAACCTGTCCCCGAGATCCTGCGCAAATCCATGCTGCTCAGCGGGCTGAGCGAGGCCAATCGCGCCCATGTGCTGAAGGATGCCCTGCGCCGCAGCTATGGCGCGGGCGAGACGGTCTTCCTGCAGGGCGAGCCGGCGCGGGCGGTGTTCATCGTGCTTTCGGGTGCGGTGAAGCTGGTCAGGATGACGCCCTCGGGGGCCGAGGCGGTGGTGGCGATCATCGGGCGGGGGCGCAGCTTTGCCGAGGCGATGGTGCTGCGGCGGACGCCCTATCCGGTGACGGCCGAGGCGATCACGGCTTGCACGCTGTTGCAGATCGACGGCACGCGGCTCAGGCAGTTCCTGGTCGAGAACCCGGAATTCGCCATCGACCTCTTGGCCTCGACCTTCGTGCATCTGCAGGGGCTGGTCGAGCAGGTCGAGAAGCTGAAGGCGCATAGCGGGGTGCAGCGGCTGGCCGAGTTCCTGGCCGGGCTGGCCGAGGCCGAGGCGGGCGGTTGCGCGGTCGAGCTGCCCTATAGCAAGCGACTGATCGCGGGGCATCTGGGGATGCAGCCGGAAAGCCTGTCGCGGGCCTTTGCCAAGCTGCGCGAGAGCGGGGTCGAAAGCGAGGGCAACCGCGTCCTGATCGCCGATCTCGAGGCTCTGCGCGCGGTGGCGGCGGGCGAGCGGTAGGCCGGTCAGGCGGCGGCGGTGGTGCTGCGCGGGGCGAGGAACACCGGCAGCATGGCGGCCAGATAGAAGAGGAAGGCGAGGCACCAGAGCAGGCCCGAGCCGAAGACGCCGATCTGATAAAACCCGCCCGCGCCCGCCGATCCGGCCCATCGAAACGCCACCGCGAGCGGCATCAGGGCATAGGCCAGCGCCACCGCGCGCGGCGCGATCAGCGCCCGGCCAGAATGCCCGAGCGCCGCGCGGCTCATCACCGCAAGGGTCATGCTGCCGACCGCGCCGATGCCCAGCACATGCAGTGCTCCGGTCTCGGAGCCATGGCCCATCAGCGCCAGCCCCCAGAGCCCGAGGCCGAGCGCCAGCAGGGCATAGCCCAGATGCAGCGACCAGAGGATCGGCTGGCGCGCGGTCTGCAACCCGGACCAGCCCGAGAGGCGCAGCGCCGCGACCAGCCCGGCCAGCAGCGCCAGCCCTCCGGTCAGCGGATCGGGCAGGCCCGCCAGTGCCGCGAGCGCGGTCAGGATCGCCAGCGCGATGCCGGCGCCGGTCAGGACCGGCTGATCGACCGGCAGGGCGCCGGTCCGGCCCTCGCGCTGCAGGGCATTGCGGGTAAAGGCCGGCGTCACCCGCCCGCCCAGCACCGCGATCATGGCGCAGAGGATCAGCAGCCCGCCGCGCAGCCCCTGTCCGCCGGTCGAGGCGAGGCCAAGCCAGTCGAGATGCAGCATCAGGTTCGCGGTCCAGAGCAGCGTGAGCATGATGAGCAGCATCAGGTTCTGCGGCTTTGGCCGTTCCATCAGCTGCATCAGCAGCTTGGCGGCAAGGACCGGCAGGAAGGCCAGATCGACCAGCGCGACCACGAGCGGCGGCAGGAGGCCGGTGAGGCACAGCGCCAGACGCCCTGCGAGCCAGAGGGTCAGGGCCAGCAGGATGAAGCCCGGCCCCACCGGCTTGGCGCCGGTCCAGTTCGGCACGGCGGTCAGGAAGAAGCCGGCGATGGCGGCGCTGGCATAACCGAAGATCATCTCATGCGCGTGCCAATAGGAGGGCGCGATGCCCAGATGCGCGCCGCCGCCCAGATAGCCCGCCAGCCACAGCATCCAGACCGCGACCGAGATCACCGCCCAGAGACCGGCGGCGAGGAAGAAGGCGCGCCAGCCGGCGGTGAAGAGGGGGATGGGGGTCATGCTGTCCTTCCTGCGGGTGCGCCGGCGCGTGCTGCCGTGTCTTCGGTGATGACGCAGCCGGGTCGGGCTTGCCTTGATCGATGTCAAGTTGCCATGGCTCGGGCGGATGCGCGCTGACCGGCCCTCAAGGCGTTGAGATTCCGCGCCCGATCTGACAAAGCCCTTGGAAAGAACAGGAATCGGCAGAAGAGACGCAGGCGGGTGAGCATGTCCCGAACCATCAGGATCGCATTGGGAAGCATCGTCGTGGGCCTCGTGGTCCTCGGGCTGAAGCTCTTGGCCTGGTGGCTGACGGGCTCGGTCGCGCTGCTGTCCGATGCGCTGGAAAGCACGGTGAACGTGGCCACCGCCTTTGCCGCGCTGATCGCCATCCATGTCGCCGCGCGGCCCGCCGATGCCGGCCATCCTTACGGCCATCACAAGGCCGAGTTCTTCAGCGCCGTGCTGGAGGGGGTGATGATCATTGTCGCCGCGCTTCTGATCATGCGCGAGGCGTATTTCGCCTTCCAGCATCCGCCGGTGATCGAGGCGCCCGCCATGGGCATCGCCATCAACGCCGCCGCCGGGGTGCTGAACGCGTTCTGGTGCTGGGTGCTGATCACCAAGGGCCGCAAGCACAAGTCGCCGGCGCTGGTCGCGGATGGCAAGCATCTGCTGTCCGACGTGATCTCGTCGGGCGGGGTGCTGCTGGGGGTGATCCTTGCGGTCACCACCGGATGGGCGATCCTTGATCCGCTGCTGGCGGGACTGGTGGGGCTGAACATCCTCTGGTCGGGCTGGAAGGTGACGGCCTCCTCGCTCAGCGGGCTCATGGACGAGGCGGTGCCCGACAAGACGCTGGAAACGATCCGCGCCATCATCTCGGACAAGGCCACCGGCGCGATCGAGGCGCATGACTTGCGCACCCGCCACGCCGGCAAGGTGACCTTCATCGATTTCCACCTGGTGGTGGATGGCCAGACCACGGTCGAGGACGCGCATGAGATCTGCGACCGGATCGAGCAGTCGCTGCGGGCGAAGCTGCCCGAGGCGCAGATCACCATTCATGTCGAGCCCGACCACAAGGCCAAGCATTCCGGCGTGCTGGTGCTTTAACCGGCGAGCTCGGTTGCCAACACGGCGCGCAGACCCTCGGCCCGGATGCGGGCGAGCGTGCGGCTGGTCGCCCCGGTAAAGCCCTCATCCCAGACCAGCGCATCGGGGGCGAGGCCGGGCAGGGACAGGACCGAAGCGGTCAGCGCAGTGGCATCGCTGCCCGCCTGACTCACCAGCTGCATCAGCCGGGCGGCGCGGGGATCGTTCGGTTGCTCGCCCTTCGCTGCCAACTCCGACAGCCAGCCCAGCCAGACGGCGGTGGCGAAGGCATAGGCGCGCGGGTCGCCGCCGCTGCTCAGCAGATCGGCCGCCGGAGAGAACCAGCGCTGCGGCAGTTTCTCGGTGCCGTCCATGGCGATCTGGCGGGTCTCATGGGCGATGGCGGGGTTGCGGAAACGGTCCATCAGCGCCTCGGCATAACTGGGTGCGTCGAGGCCGGCGTTGCGGGGCAGGGTGGTCCCCGCCGCCCGCATGTGCCGCAGGACCAGCGCCGACAGCGCCCGGTCCGCCACCAGGTCGCGGACATAGCGCAGGCCGAGCATCTGCCCCAGATAGGCGATGAGGGAATGGCTGCCGTTCAGCATCCTCAGCTTCATCGCCTCATGGGCGCTGACATCGGTGACGAACTCGGCCCCGCCGGCTTCCCAGGCCGGGCGGCCTTCAGGGAAATGATCCTCGATCACCCATTGGGTGAAGGGCTCGGTCTCGACCGCCGCCAGATCGCGATGGCCGGTCAGCCGTTCCACATCGGAAAGCGTGCGGTCAGTGACGGCGGGGGTGATGCGATCGACCATGGTGGCGGGGAAGGCCACCTGATCGGCGATGCGGGCGGCAAGGTCGGGATCGTGGCGCCGCGCCATGCCCAGCACACCGGCGCGCAGAAGCGTGCCATTGTCGGGCAGGTTGTCGCAGCAGAGGACGGTGAAGGGCGCATGGCCCGCCGCATGGCGCGCGGCCAGTGCGGCGGTGATGATGCCCAGAACGCCCTGTGGCGCATCGGGCCGGGCCAGATCGGCGGCAACCGCCGGGTGCGCCTCGTCAATGTCCATCGCCGCCCGGTCGATGCCATAGGCCTTTTCCGAGACGGTCAGCGACAGGATGCGGATGGCCGGGTCACTTGCCGCCTTGAGGATCGCCGCCGCATCGCCGCCGATGGCCTTGTGCCCATGCGCGCCGATGACCCGCAGCCGATCCGATTCCGACCGTTCCAGCAGCGAATAAAGCCCGTTCTGCGCCGTCATCGCCTGCGGCATCTCGGTGCTGCGCAGGTTGGCGCCAAGGATGCGCCAGTCGCCGCCCTCGGCCGCCAGCGCGTCATCGGTATAGACCGCCTGATGGGCGCGGTGGAAGGCGCCAAGGCCCAGATGCAGGATGCCCGTCCCCAGCCCGTCCCGGTCATAGCCGGGGCGGATCACGTCGGCGGGCAGGTCGGTCAGATCGGTCAGCAGCGGCATGGACATCAGGCTCCGTGGGACAGCGCGGCCTCGACGCCGCGCAGCTCGGCCAGACCCTTGAGGCGACCGATGGCGGGATAGCCGGGCTGGCCGCCCCGGCCGATATCGTCAAGGATATCCTGCCCGTGATCGGGACGCATCGGGATTGTTGCATCGGCCCGGCCCGCCGCCCGCCGCCGCGCCTCTTCGCGCAGCACGGCGGCGACCAGCGCAACCATGTCGGTCTGCCCGCCCAGATGCTCGTCCTCGAAGAACGATCCCCGGATGGCGTCGCTGTCGCGGCGGACATTGCGCAGGTGCAGGAAATGCACCCGGTCCCCCAGGCGGTCCATCATGCCCGGCAGGTCATTGTCGGGCCGCGCGCCGAGCGAGCCGGAACAGAGGGTGATGCCATTGGCGGGCAGGTCCACCGCCGCCATGCGCTCGGCATAATCGGCCTCGGTCGACATGATCCGCGACAGGCCCAGAAGCCCGAAGGGCGGATCGTCGGGATGGCAGCAGAGCCGCATGCCCAGGTCCTGCGCGACCGGGGCGACCTCTTCGAGGAAGGCGTGGAAATTGCGGCGCAAGACCGCATCCGTCACCGGGGCATAGCTGTCCAGCAGGTCGCGCACGTCCTGAAGGGTGAAGCTTTCGGCGGCACCGGGCAGGCCGAAGACGACATTGCCGGCCAAGGCTTCGCGGGCGGCGTTGTCCATGGCGGCGAAGCGGCGGGCGGCCTCGTCCCGGACCTCCTCGGGGAAGTCCTCGGCGGCGCCCTTGCGCTGGAGGATATGGATGTCGAAGGCGGCGAAATCGGTGAAATCGAAGCGCATGCAGCGCGCGCCGGTCGGACGACGCCAGGCCAGATCGGTGCGGGTCCAGTCGAGCACCGGCATGAAATTGTAGCAGATCACGTCGATGCCGGCGGCTTTCAGGTGCCGCATCGAGGTGATCCAGTTCTGGATATGCGCGCGCCAGTCGCCGGTCTGGGTCTTGATCGCCTCGCTGACCGGCAGGCTTTCGACCACCTCCCAGGCAAGGCCCGAGGGGCTGCCATCCGTCATCCGCGCCAGATCGTCCTGACGCCTGGCGATCTCCTCCGGCGTCCAGACCGCGCCGGTCGGGACGTGATGCAGCGCAGAGACCACGCCCTGAACCCCGGCCTGCAGCATGTCATCGATGGAAACCCGGTCCTTCGGCCCGAACCAGCGCCATGTCTGTCTCATCTCAATCTCCTGTGGCCGCTCAGGCCGCGAAATCCAGTTGCACCTTGACCGCCTGCGCCCGGTCGCCGGCCAGGTCGAAGGCGCGGACGGCCTCGCGTGCGGACAGGACCTGGGTGACCATCGGCGTGAGGTCGATCTCGCCCGCGCCGATCATTCGCACCGCCTCGAGGAATTCCACGTCAAAGCGATGGGTGCCAACGAATTTTAGCTCCTTGCTGACAATCAGGTTCAGGGGCAGGGCGGTGCTGCCGCCGACGCCGATCTGGACCACGGTGCCCTGCGGGCGGGTGACGGCGATGGCCCCGGCGATGGCATGGGCATTGGCCGAGCATTCCAGCACCACATCGATGCGGCCCTTGTTCGCGGCATAGTCCGCCAGCCCGTCGGGGTTGGTCATCACGTTCACCACCCGGTCGGCGCCGAGCTGCTTCGCGATGCCGAGGGTGAAATCCTGTACATCGGTCACCACGATCTCGGCCGCGCCGCGCAACCGGGCCAAGGCGGTGCAGATGGCGCCGATCGGGCCGGCGCCGGTGATCAGCACCCGCTGGCCGCGAAGATCGGGGGCATGGGTCAGGGCGTGCAGGCAGACCGACAGCGGCTCGGCCCCGGCTGCGGCCTCGGCGCTGGTGCCGTCGGGCAGGGGGATGCATTGCGCGACCGGATGGGCGATCTGGCTGCGGAACATGCCCTGCTCATGCGGCATGCGCATGGCCGAGCCGTTGAAGCGCATGTTGAGGCAATGCCGTTCGATCCCGGCCTTGCAGAACTCGCATTCCCCGCAGGGACGCGAGGGCGAGAGCGAGACCAGTTGGCCGACGCGCAGGCCCGAGCCCTCGGGCGCGGCCTCGACCACGCCGGCGGCCTCGTGGCCGAGGATGATCGGCTCCTGCACCCGGATCGGGCCGAAGCCGCCATTGTGATAGTAATGCAGGTCCGAGCCGCAGATGCCGCCGCGTGCGACCCGGATCAGGGCAAGGTCGGGGGCGAGGACCGGATCGGGCTGATCCTCGATCCTCAGGTCATGGGCGGCGTAGAGACGGCAGGCAAGATCCTCGGTCATGTCACTTGTCCATCAATGAGGGAAGCCAGGTGCTGATCGCCGGAATATAGGAGACCAGCAGCAGCACACCGATATTGGTGATGAGATAGGGCACCAGCGCGCGGATCACCGGCGCCAGCGGCAGGCGGGCGATATTGGCGCAGATGAACATGCAGACCCCGACCGGCGGCGTGGTCAGGCCGATCATCAGGTTCAACACGGCGAAGACCGCGAAATGCAGCGGCTCGATGCCCACGCCCTGCGCCAGCGTCATCAGCGGCACGAAGAGGATGATGAGCGCGGCGATCGTCTCCATGAACATGCCGACGACCAGCAGGATCACGTTGATCAGGAGGATCACCAGAAACTTGTTGTCGGTGACCGACAGGACCGCGTCGGCGATCATCTGCGGGATGCGCTCGCTGACGAGGATCCAGCCGAAGACATTGGCGGTGCCGACCAGCGCAAGGATGCCCGCCGAGGACACGGCGCTGTCGATCAGGATGGTTGGCACCCGCCCCAGCGGCAGCTCGCGATAGATGAAGGCACCGACGACCACGGCATAGATCGAGGCGACGACGGCGGTCTCGGTCGGCGTGACGAAGCCCGACAGCATGCCGCCGACGATCAGCCCGGTCATCGCCAGCGCCCAGAAGGCACCGAGGAAGGACGCCCCAAGCTCGCCCCAGCCCTGCCAGGCCTGACGCGGGAAGTTGCGGCGCACGGCGATGATATAGGTGGTGACCATCATCGCGACGCCCAGAAGGATGCCGGGCAGGGCGCCGGCAATGAACATCTTGCCGACCGAGATGCCCGACAGCGAGCCGACGATGATCATCGGCACCGAGGGCGGGATGATCGGCCCGACAGTGGATGAAGCAGCGGTCACGGCCGCCGAGAAATCAGCGGGATAGCCGGCCTTCTTCATGCCGGGGATCATCATCCCGCCGATCGAGGCGGCATCGGCGACGGCGGTACCCGAAATGCCGCCGAACAGCATCGAGGAGGCTACGTTGGTCTGGGCCAGACCACCACGGACCCAGCCCACCAGCGCCTGTGCAAAGCGGATGATCCGGCCGGTGATGCCGCCGCCGTTCATCAGGTTGCCGGCGAGGATGAAGCCCGGAATGCACAGCAGCACGAAGCTGTCCATGCCGGCGAACATCTTCTGCGGCACCACGACCAGCGGCATCCCCATGTAGAGGAGATAGGCGATGGACGAGAGGCCAAGGGTGATCGCCACCGGCATCCCGATGATCAGGCCGAACAGGAAGGTGACGCCAAGAACCGCGAGGCTCATTCGATCTCTCCAATCAGGTTTTCGGGGCGGCCGTCGGTGGCGCCGGTGACCATGCCGATGATCCGAAGCGCGGCGGCCAGCGCCAGCATCGTCAGCAGCAGCAGCACGCTGCCATGCACCCAGTCCATCCGCAGCCCCATGGCGGGTGAGGTCTGCATCGCGCCGATCTGGGTAAAGCGCAAAGCCGGGCCGATGGTCAGGACGCAGAAGACCAGCACCAGCGCGGCGGAGACCAGCCGCAGCACCCAGGGCCCGCGACCGGGCAGGCCTTCGCTGAACAGGTCGACATTGACCAGGTCGCCGGTGAACAGCGCCATCCCGGTGCCGAAGCCGGCGAGATACAGCAGCGCAAAGCGCGTCAGCTCCTCGGTCCAGACCGGCGAGCCGCCGACAAAGCTGCGCGACACCACCTGCACGGTGACGGCGACGATCAGCACCAGAAACGAGATGCCGGTGCCGAGGCGCAGGAACGCGCGCATCCAGCGGATCATCTGTGCCATCTCTTCCTCCCTTGGGACAAAGCCCTGACGGACCGGTGCCCGTCACGGGCCCGGTTTGCGGATCACGGGCGGCCGGGATTGACCCGGCCGCGATGGGTCAGGGGATCAGCCCTGCGTGGCGAACAGCTCCTCGACCACCGGCTTGATCTCGGGGCTGACATTCTGCAGCACCGCATCCTTGGCCTTGGCGGCGAAGGCCGCCTTGTCGCTGTCGACGAAGGTCATGCCCTTGTCTTTCAGCGATTGTTCCAGCCGCGCCTCGTCGGCGAGGAACAACTCGCGCTCGGTGGTCTGGGCGGTGGCGGCGGCCTGCATCACGGCCTCGCGGTCGGCCTCGGACAGCCGGCCCCAGCTGAGTTCCGAGATGGTCAGGTAGATCCAGGACCGCACATGCTCGGTCTTGTTGACGAATTTCTGCACCTCGTTGAAATTCGCCGATTCGATCAGCGCCAGCGGGTTTTCCTGCGCGTCGATGGTGCCGTTCTGCAGCGAGGTGAAGACCTCGCCAAAGGCCATCGGCGTCGGCGCGGCGCCAAGCGCCTGCCAGACATTCACGAACAGCGGCACGTTCGGCACGCGCAGGCGCAGGTTCTGCAGGTCATCCGGCGTCACGATCTCGCGGTTCGAGGTCAGGTTGCGCGGGCCACGGGCGAAATAGGTCAGCGGGCGGACCTGCGCCTTGGCCAGGATCTCGGCCTCGATCTGCTTGCCGATGTCGCCCGAGGCGACCTCGTCCATCTGTTCGAGCGAGTTATAGGCATAGGGCACGGCCAGCAGCGCGGCCATCGGTGCCCAGTTCTGCAGGCTTTCGCCGGTGATGGTCATGTCGGCGGTGCCAAGCTGCATGCCGTTGATCAGGTCGACCTCTTTCCCCAGCGATTCGTTGGGGAAGACCTCGACGGCAACGCGGCCCTCGGTCAGCTTCGCCACTTCCTCGGCGAATTTCAGCGAGGCGAGGTGCCAGCCGTTCTGTTCATTGGCCAGGTGGCCCAGCTTCAGCGTGATCTCGGCGGTCTGTGCCCCGGCGCGGATCGCGGGGGTGGCCAGCAGGGCGGCGCCGGCAAGGGCGGTGAAATGGCGGCGGGTCAGGTTCATGGTCGGGTTCCTCCGGTCGTGATGGTCATTTGGTGAAAAGCTCGGGGCGGCTGCTGGCGACCTCGGGCAGATCGGCCAGCAATTCGCGCAGATGCAGGCGCATCGCCTGTTCGGCGGCATCGGCATCGCGCTGGCGCAGCCCTTCGACAATGGCGGCGTGCTGATCGGTCAGCCGTCTTGCGTCAAAGGCTCGCGCGGTGATGTGGCGCAGCCGGTTCATGTGGGATTTGAGGCCCTCGAGCACGGACCAGACGCCTTCCTGTTCCGCGGCCGAGGCCAGAAGGAAATGGAAGCGGTCATCTAGCCGCACGAACTCCTCGATATCGTCGCGGTCGATGGCGGCGCGTTGCATCTCGATCTCGCGGTCGAGCCGGGCCAGAAGCGCGTCATCGGCCCGGTCACAGACCATGCGGATCAGGTCGCTTTCCACCGCCTCGCGGATCAGCCGGGCCGACAGCACGGCCGACAGGGAAATCCGGCTGATGAAGGTGCCGCGCTGCGGGCGGACCTCGGCCAGACCCTCGGAGGTCAGGCGGATGAACGCCTCGCGCACCGGCTGGCGGCTGACGCCGATCTGCTTGCCGATCTCGCCCTCGCTGAGGCGGCTGCCGGGCGCCAGCTCGCCGCGCAGGATCGCATCGCGCAGCCAGTCATAGACCTGCGGGGCCGCCGAGATGGTGAGATCGAGCACGGGCTGCATTGACATGATTCCTCCCCTTGCCGTGTTGTATTGCATACTTCCATACTAGTAAATCAATTTCTTTGCGTGATCGCAGCGAAGTGTCGGCCACCGGCGCGCTGCCGGGTTCTTGTCCACCCTCGTCCTGCCTGCTATCAGCCCCGCCTTCCTCGGGAACGGCGGTGAGACATGCCCAGGCTTGGGATCGACTTCGGCACTTCGAACAGCGGCGCGGCGATGGCCGTGGATGGCAAGGTGCGCCTTCTGCCGCTCGAGCCGGGCAAGGCCACGCTGCCGACGGCGGTCTTTCTCGATTATGACACGCGCGAGACGCTGGTGGGCAGCGATGCGGTTGCCGCGATGATCGACGGGCGCGAGGGGCGCTTCATGCGGGCGCTGAAAAGCATTCTCGGCACACCTCTGGCGCGCGAGCGGCGGCAGTTCCTGAACCGCCGACTGACGCTGCTCGAGATCGTGGCCGAATTCCTCACCGAGGTCCGGCTGAGATCCGATGCTGCGACCGGGCTGACCTTCCGCAGCGCGGTGGCCGGTCGGCCGGTGCATTTTCACAGCAGCGATTCCGGGCGGGATGCGCAGGCCGCCGCCGATCTGGACGAGTGCTATCGCATGGCCGGGTTCGACGATGTGCGTTTCCTGAACGAGCCCGAGGCGGCGGCGCTGGCCGCTGGTCGCATGCCGGGGCTTTCGCTGGTTGTCGATATTGGCGGCGGCACCTCGGATTTCACTCTGTTCGAGGGCAGCGACGGGGCGGGGCGGGTGTTGGCGAGCCACGGGATCCGCCTTGGCGGCACCGATTTCGACCGGGCGCTGAGTATCGGGCGGGTGATGCCGCTGCTGGGGCTTGGCGGTGAGTTGCGCAATGAGATCGGCACCGGCCGTCACGATGTGCCGCGCGCGATCTATCACCAATTGGCGAGCTGGGAACGGATCGCCTTTCTCTACAGCCCGGCGACGCTGCGCGCGGCGCGGAAGATGGAGAAGCTCGCCTGCGACCCCGCGCGGCTGGCGCGCCTGGTGCGGGTGCTGGAGGATGAGACCGGTCATGACATCGCCTTCGCGGTCGAGGCGGCGAAGATCGCGGCCAACAGTGGCGCGGTGGCCGGCATCGACCTGGAGCCGGCCGAGCGCGGCTTGCGACCCGGTCTGGCACCGGCTGATCTGGTCGAGTTCTGCGGCCCCCTGGCGCTGCGCATCGGGCAGGCCCTGGCCGAGACGCTGAAGCTGGCCGGTGTCGCGCCGGATGCCGTCAGCCGGGCCATCCTGGTCGGCGGGTCCAGCCTGCTGGCCACGGTGGATCTCGCCGTCCGCGCCGAACTGCCCGGCGCGGTGATCGAGCGTGGCGATGTCTTCACCGCTGTGCTGAGCGGACTGGCCCTGTCCGGCGACTCTGCCGGGCAGGGCTGAGGTCGCGCTCGCCCGCAGCCCGCTGCGGGTCTGGGGTCGTTACTGCGGCGCGAGGCGCATCAGTGCCTTGCCCTCGGCGTCGAGCAGGATCAGCTTGCCCAACTCGTCGATCTGCCAGTTGCGGGTCGCGGCGAGGGCGGCGAAGAATTTTGTCTCCTGATTGCCAAGTGCGGGAACGCAGCCCATGCGCGTCGATGCGATCGGGCCGAAGCTCAGGGCATCGCCCTCGATCACCGCCGTGCCGGTCATCCGGTTGCAGCCGCCGCTGCCGGTGACGGTGCCATCGGCGGCCAGTTCCAAGACGCTCTGGGCATTGTCGATCACCCCGCCGCCGCCGATATCCTCGGCCAGCCAGCGACCGGCGGGCGAGGGGGCAGCGGCTTCGGGACTGGCGGCAACCCGCTCGACCACGATATCGGTGGCATCGGGTTCGGGACCGAAGACCGCGTGACGGCTGGTGTTGATGAAGATCAGCTGACCCTCAACGGTGATCCGCGCCTGCACCGCATAGCTGTGACCCTCGGTCAGATCGGCATCGTCATAGGTGATCTGATAGGGCACCGGCACCTCGTGGCTGGGCGTAAGGGTGGTTTCGCCCAGCAGCGTCGCGGGCGCATCGGCCAGCGACACATCGACCAGCTGCACGGTGATCTCGGCATCAGGCGGCAGGGCCATGCGCTCGCGATAAGTAACGGTGCCGTCCAGCGTGCGCGTCTCGGCCAGCGCCGCGACCGGGGCGGCCAGGGCGGCTGAAAGGGTCGTCCCCAGAAGGATGGTCTTGAAGGACAGGGTCATGGTCGTCTCCGTGCAGATGTCGGGCAGACCCTAGCGGTCTCGCCGGGACAAGCCAGAGGATGCACCAAATGGTGATGAGCGGCGACGCGGCGAAAGCGCCCGGCTGCGCCGGTCCCCCCGGGTGGGGGCCCCGTGTCAGAACTGACCCATTTCGTCGCAGCCCCGGCCTTTCTGTTGCGGCAGGGCGGCATTGGGATCATTTAGGGCAAGAGGCGGCGACGGGGAGGAAGCGGCTTGTCGAAGGTCGATCTCGTGGCCGGTCTCATGGCGCTGCTTCTGGCCGCCGGGGCTGCCGATGCGCGGCAGCTGCGCATCCTGACCTCGATGCCGCCGGCGCTGACCGATCCCTTCATCGCCGGGTTTCGCAAGGCGCATCCCGAGGCCGATCTGCTGGTGCTGAACAAGAACACCAATTCCGGCATCGACGAGATCACCCGCGGCAATGGCCGGGGCTTCGATATCTTCTGGGCCTCCTCGCCCGAGGCTTTCGCGGTGATCGGCCAGCATCAGGGTTTCGACGCGACCGACTGCCCGGCGCTGGAGGGTTCGGGTCATGCCAGTTTCGCGTTGTCGTCCATCGGGTGGGCGAGGCGGGCAGATGCGCAGGTGTTCATGCCGGGCGATTGGGATGACCTGCTCTTGCCCGCCTATCACGGCCGCATCGGCATGGCGTTGCCCTCGCATTCCGGCACCACGCATATGCTGGTCGAGCGGCTGTTGCAGGTGCGTGGCTGGGACGAGGGCTGGGGCTATTTCCTGCGGCTGACCGAGAACCTGTCGACCCTGACCGCGCGCAGTTTCGGCGTCATCGATGGGGTGAAATCGGGGCGCTTCGATATCGGGCTGACCATCGACTTTCTGGCCGGTGTCGAGCCGGAGCTGGACTTTCGCTATGGCAAGCCGGTGATGATCTTCCCCGCGCAGATCGGGCGGCTGGCCCATGCGCTGGAACCGGCACTGGCCTGCGACTTCGTCGGCTTCGTGCTGTCGGACGAGGGCCAGCAACTGCTGATGCAGCCTGGCGTCGGCCGCATCCCGGTCTCGGACCGGCTGCGGACGGAGGCCGGGGCGGCGATCCCCGCGCCGATGCAGGATGCCATCCGTCACCAGTGGCAGACCTATGACGCCGCCCTTGCTGCCGGGCGCTACTGGGCGGTGAATGCGATCTTCGACATCTTCATCTCGGAACAATTGCCGCGCCGGCGCGATCTCTGGGCGCGGTTCAGGGCGCTGAGGGGGCAGGTGCCGGCGGCAGACCTGGCCGCGGTCGAGGCGCTGCTGACCACGCTGCCGGTCACCGAGCATGAGGCCGATCTTGCGGCGCTGAACAGCCAGCCGGGGCGGATCTCGGATCTGATGGCGCTGGCACCGGATCAGGCGGCGGCGCAACAGCGGTGGGCCGCATCGGCATCGTCGAAGCTGGACGCGATCGGGGCGGCACTCTCGGCGCTGGAACGCCGGGCGGCGCGGCGGCAGCCATGAGGCTGATCCCCCGCCTTGGCGTCTGGCAGCGGCTGATGCTGCTGATCGGTGGCACGCTGGCGCTGATGTGGCTGGGGCTGGCCTTGACCAGCGTCACCTTTGCCCGGTTCCAGACCCAATTCTCCGGCCTCGCCGCCTCGCAGGTGCCGCGCATCGCGCTGACCGGCGAGCTGGCCGGGCATTCGGCGCAGCTGGCGGGGTTGACCACGCGGATCATCGGCGGCGAGGGCGAAAGCGCGGCGCAACTGGCGGAACTGGCCGAGGTCGCGGCGCGGCTCACCGCCGCGTTGGCCGATCCGGGGCTGCGCCTGCCGCCGGACAGCCAGATGCCGGGCCGGGTCGCGGCGCTGCAACGCGATCTGGCGGCGCTGCCGCCGCTCTACGGCAGGCGGCAGGATCTGGCGGCGGCCAATGCCCGCGACATCGACGCGCTGCGCTGGCTCAACGTTGACATTCAGGACGAGGTTGATCCGCTGCTCGACGACTATGACTTCAACATCCGCGCGCGGATGCTGGAGCTCGAGGACGAGGATGACGGCATCCTGCGCAGCGCGCTGGTCGATCAGGTCGAGCGTGACCGGCGCCTGCGCGACCAGGTGTTTCAGGTCGGCACCGAGGCCGGGACGGCGGTGACGCTGCTGCTGCAGATCGCCGTCTCGAACGACGCGGCGCAGATCGATCAGCTGGCGGGCCTGGCGTGGGACATGATGGCACGGCTGGGGGAAACCGTCGGCGCGCTGCCGGAGCGGACCGAGTTCCTGACGCTGCGCCAATCCTATGACCGGCTGCGGGCGCTGGCCGATCCGGGCGAGGGGCTGGTCCAGCGGCGGCGCGCGGCGGTGGCGCTGCAGGCGCAGACCTATGCCACCATCCAGTCGGCGCAGGACGGGGTGGCGCGGCTGCAGGACACGCTGGCGGGGCTGGCCGCCGAGGAGAAATCGCAGGTTCTGGCGACCATTGCCAAAACCGCCGAACGCGCGCGCGGCACCATGGCCGGGCTGGTGGCGCTCACCTTGGCGCTGGGGTTGATCGGGCTCGCCATCGTCTCGGGCGTGATGCGCAACCGGATCGTCGCGCCGCTCAGGGCGCTGATGGGGCGGATGCTCGACATTGCCGACAGCGCCGGGACGGCGGTGCCAGCAACGGCGGCCACCGACGAGATCAGCCGCATCCGCGCCGCCGTCGATGAATTCGGCCGCGCCATCACCGCCCGCGATCAGGCCATCGGCAAGCTGAAGGACACGCAGGCCGATCTGGTGCAGGCCGGCAAGATGGCGGCGCTGGGGAACCTCTCCGCCGGGATCAGCCACGAGCTGAACCAGCCGCTCGCCGCCCTGCGCTATCGCACCATGCTGCTGGAGAGTGCGAGTGCCTCGGGCGATGCCGCCGAGGCGCGGCGGCAGCTTGACCGCATTGCCGGGCTGACCGACCGGATGGAGGCGATCATCTCGCATCTGCGCCGCTTCGCCCGCCGCGCCGACAATGCCCGCGCCCCCCTGCGCCTCGGCGAGCCGATCGAGGGCGCGCTGTCGCTGCTGCAGGGCCGGATTGACGAGAGCGGCGTGGCTGTCACGGTCAGCCCGGCGGCCGAGGCGGCGCGCGTCTTGGGCGATCCGATCCTGATCGAGCAGGTGATCATCAACCTGGTCGGCAATGCGCTGGATGCCATTGCCGAGACCGAGGGCGCGGGGCGGATCGCGCTGGACGTGACCGAAACCGTTGGCCTTGTCGATCTGACCGTCCGCGACAATGGCGTGGGTCTGGGCGATCTGTCGCCGGAAGAGGCGGTCAATCCCTTCGTCACCTCGAAAGAGGCCGGGCGCGGCATGGGGCTGGGCCTGTCGATTTCCTACAATATCGCAAAGGACATGGGCGGCAACCTGTGGCTGCAGCCTGCGCCCGACCGGGGCGTGGTGGCGCGGCTCAGGCTGCCGGCGGTGAGACCGGATGACAGCTGAACCGAAAATCTTCGTCGTCGATGACGATGCCGACCTTCTGCCCGCCATGGTCGAGGTGATCGAGGCGGCGGGCCTGCCGGCGCGGGGTTTCGCGCGCGGGCGGGCGATGTTGGCGGAACTGGACCCGGAATGGGAGGGGGTGATCCTCTCGGACATGCGGATGCCCGAACTGTCGGGGCTGGATCTCTTGGCAGAGGCGCGGGCGATGGCGCCGGGCGTGCCCTTTGTGCTGATCACGGCGCATGGTGATGTGCGCAGCGCGGTCGCGGCGATCCAGCGCGGGGCGTTCGATTTCATCGAGAAGCCCGCCCCGCCCGAATACCTGCTGGCCGTCATCCGCCGGGCGCTGGAGACGCGGCGACTGCTGTTGGAAAACCGGCGGCTGAAGGAACGGATCGCGCGGGGGACCGATCTCAGGGCGCGCCTGCTGGGCCGCTCGGTCGCCATGCGGAACTGTCGCCGCGAGCTGGCGGCGGTGGCACCCCTGGAGGTCGATGTGCTGCTTTACGGCGAGCCGGGCACCGGCAAGCAACTGGCGGCGCAGGCGCTGCATGACTTCTCGGGGCGCGACGGCGAGTTCGTCCCGGTCGATGCCGGGGCGCTGACCGAGGCGAATTTCGGCGCGCTGATGCTGGGCGAAGGGGCCGAGGCGCCGGGCGCCATCCCCTCGGCGCGCGGCGGCACGCTGTATCTGGACCGGGTGAACCTGCTGGCCTCGCCCTTGCAGCAGCGGATGCTGGCGCTGATGGAGGCGCGGGCGCCCGGCGAGGGCTTCCGGGTCATCGCCTCGGCCCATGGCAGCATCAATGATCTGCGCCGCGTCGGTGCGATGAGCGATGATCTCTACTACCGCCTCAGCCTCGCCGAGGTGGAACTGCCGCCGCTGCGGAACCGCGAGACCGACATTTACCTGCTGCTGGCGCAATTCCTGCGCGAGGCGGCGCAGCGCCACAATCGCCGCTTTCCCGACCTGACCCAGCAGGAGCTGCGGCCCTATCGCAGCTATCACTGGCCGGGGAACCTGCGCGAGCTGCGCAATGTCGCGGAAAAGCTGGTGATCGGGCTGAAGGTCACGCTGCAACCGCAGGCGCGCGGGGGCGGGGTGGCGGTGGATGATCTGGGCTATGACGATGCGATGCGGGAATTCGAATCATCGTTGCTGCGCGCGGCCCTGCAGAAGACCGGCGGGCGCAAGACCGAGGCGGCCGAGGCCTTGGGCATCCCGAGAAAGCGCCTTTACCTGAGGATGCGGGCCTGCGGGATGCTGCCGCCGGGTCAGGATTGACCCGCGTCGCGTGTCGAAACTGACCCAATTTCTCCTGAATTATCACGATAAATCAAATGCTTGATCCGTAACGGCGGGCTTGGCAACCTGCCCCCAGATCCGCGCCAATGCGGACAACAGGGAGGATTTCCAGAGATGAAGAAACTGCTGACCAGCAGTGTGGCGGCGCTTGGCCTGATGGCAGGCGGGGCGCTGGCCGCCGAAAAGATCGTGGTCGTGACCTCGTTCCCCGAGGAAATGACCGCGGTGATCGAAAAGGCCTTCGAGACCGCGCATCCCGATTACGACATCGAGATCCTGAACAAGAGCACCTCGTCGGGGGTGAAATACATCCAGGAGATCGCCAGCGCCAATACCGCCGACATCTTCTGGGCCTCGGCCCCGGATGCCTTCGAGGTGCTGAAGGGCGACGGCAAGCTGGCCAAGATCGCGCCGAACGCCACCGGCATTCCCGACATGATCGGCAGCTACCCGATGAACGATGCCGATGGCCATTACTACGGCTTTGCCGCCTCGGGTTACGGCATCATGTGGAACACCCGCTATGTCGAGGCCAACGGTCTGGAGCCGGCGAAGGAATGGGCGGATCTCGAGAAGCCCGAATATCACGGCCATGTCGGCATGTCGGCGCCCTCGCGCTCGGGCACCACGCATCTGACGGTGGAAACCGTGTTGCAGGGCGAGGGCTGGGACAAGGGCTGGGCCGACTGGAAATGGATGGGCGGCAATTTCGCCTCGGTGACCGAGCGCAGCTTTGGCGTGCCGGACGGGGTGAACACGGGCAGCTTCGGTTTCGGCATCGTCATCGATTTCTTCGCCTTCTCCTCCAAGGCCTCGGGCTTCCCGGTCGAGTTCGCCTATCCGACGGTGACGGCGCTGGTGCCCGCCAACGTCGGCGTCATCGCCAATGCGCCGAACGAGAAGGGGGCCGTGACCTTCGTCGAATACCTGCTGTCGCCCGAGGGCCAGAAGGTGCTGTTTGACCCGGCGATCATGCGTCTGCCGGTCAATCCCGAGGTCTATGCCGAGGCGCCCGAGGGCCTGCCGAACCCGTTCGAAGACAAGTCGATCGGCGCGGCGGTCAAGTTCGACGTCGATAAGTCGGGCGCGCGCTATTACGTGGTCAGCTCGCTGTTCGACGTGATGATCACCTATCGGCTCGAGGATCTGAAGGCCGCGGTGAAGGCCGTGCAGGAGGCCGAGGCGAAACATGCCGACGGGTCCAATGCCGAGGCCAAGGCGCTGATCGACGAAGCCCGCGCGCTGATCGAGGCCATGCCGATCACCGAGGAGCAGAGCCTTGACCCGGCCTTCAACGCCGCCTTCACCGCCGTCCGCAAGGAAGCCGGCGATGCCGTCGAGGCGCGTCAGGCGGAGATCGAGCAGCAATGGGATGCGATGGTGACCGAAAACTATCGCAAGGCGAAAGACCTGGCCGAGAAGGCCGCCGCCCTCTGATCGGCAGAGCCGCGCCCGCGTGAACCCACCAGACGCGGGCCGGGATCGCCCACCGGACAGGGGCGAGCCATTGCCCCTGTCCTCCTGACATCCTCACATCCGGACAAAATCCATGCCCCAAGACACCCCGCGCCCGGCGGTCGGGACAGGTCTGGCCGATCGCCTGCCCGCGTTCCTGTTTCCCCGGCTCAGCGGCGCTGCGCTGGCCGGCCTTCTCATCGCCATCTTCCTTCTGGGCTTCCTGATCTTCCCGGTCCTGCAGGTGGTTTATGTGGCCTTCATCGACTCGCGCAGCGGCGGGCTGACGCTGCAGAACTTCGCCGATTTCTTCGCCACCAGCCTGTTCCGCGAAAGCTTCGTCAATTCCTTCTATGTCTCGGCCATGTCGGTCGTGGTGGCGACGATCATTGCCCTGCCGCTGGCCTATATCACCACCCGCTTCAACTTCGGCGGCTCGGCCCTGATCCAGAGCCTCGGCTTCATCCCGCTGATCATGCCGCCCTTTGTCGGCGCGGTGGCGATGTCGCTGATCTTTGGTCGCAATGGCACGGTGAACCTCATGCTGCGCGAGCATCTGGGCTTCACCATTCCCTTCATGGAGGGGCTGAACGGGGTGATCCTCGTGCAGTCGATCCATTATTTCCCGTTCATCCTGATCAACCTGTCGGCGTCCTTGCGCAACATCGACCGCTCGATGGAGGAGGCGGCGCAGAACCTTGGCTCCTCGGGGCTGCGGCTGTTCCGCAAGATCGTCTTCCCGCTGGCCATGCCGGGCTATATCGCCGGCGCCGTGCTGGTCTTCATCAAGGTCTTCGACGATCTCGGCACGCCGCTTCTCTTGAACGTCAACAACATGCTGGCGCCGCAGGCCTATCTGCGCATCACCTCGGTCGGCATCAGCGACCCGATGGGCTATGTCATCTCGGTCATCCTCGTGGCCTTCTCGATCCTGTCGCTCTGGGCCTCGTTCCTGGTCATGCGCGGCAAGGATTACGCCACCGTGCAGAAGGGCGGCGGCGGTCTGGCCAAGCGCGATCTGAGCGGGCGCGAGAAGGTCATCGCCTATGGCGCGGTGCTGTTCATCCTCGCCCTCGTGCTGTCGCCGCATCTGGGGCTGCTGCTTCTGTCCTTCAGCACGATCTGGAGCTTTGCGCCGCTGCCCGATGGCTATACCTGGGCGAATTATGTCCGCATGTGGGAAGGCTCGCAGGACTATATCCTGAACACGCTCCTTTACGCCGGCATCGCCGCCCTGGGGGACGTGATCCTCGGCACCGCCATCGCCTATATCGTCATGCGCACCGGCCTGATCGGCCGCAAGGGGCTGGACTACATGGCCACCGCGGCGCTGGCCGTGCCGGGGGTGGTGCTGGGCATCGGCTATCTGCGAACCTTTCAGGGCGTGGATGTGCCCTTCCTCGACAAGCCGCTGGCGCAATGGTGGGTGATCATCGCCATCGCACTGATGATCCGCCGTCTGCCCTATGCGCTGCGTGCCTGCATGGCGGCGCTGCAACAGGTCAGCGTCGCGCTGGAGGAGGCGGCGGAGAGCCTTGGCGCCACCAAGTCGCGGACCATTCGCCGCGTGGTGGTGCCGCTGATGACCGGGGGCATCCTTGCCGGTTTCGTCACCAGCTTCGCCACGGCGGCGGTCGAGCTGTCGGCGACGATCATGCTGGTCTCGTCCGAGGCCGACAGCCCGCTGGCCTATGGCATCTACCTGTTCATGCAGACGCCCTCGGGGCGCGGGGCGGGGGCCGCCCTTGGCATCGTCGCGGTCATCATCGTGGGTCTGGGGACGTTCCTGTCGCAGATCATCATCGAGCGCGACAAGAAACTGAAAACATCCGGTGCCGAGCACTGAGCGCCGAGAGGGAGTCTGACCATGAAAACCGAAATGCTTGGCATCGAGATCGAGAACCTGCACCTGGCCTTTGGCCCGACCAAGGTGCTGACCGGGGTTAACCTCAGCATCAAGCCGGGCGAGTTCTTCGCCTTCCTCGGGCCCTCGGGATCGGGCAAGTCGACGCTGTTGCGCTCGATCGCCGGGTTCGGTCCGCGCCCCAGCGGGGCGATCCGCATCGGTGGCCGCGATGTGCTGGACCTGCCGCCCTGGAAGCGCAACGTGGGCATGGTGTTCCAGTCCTACGCGCTTTGGCCGCATCTCTCGGTGCAGGAAAACGTCGCCTTCGGCCTGCGCGAGCGCAAGCTGCCGGGGGCCGAGATCGCCCGCCGGGTCGAGGAGGCTCTGGACCTCGTGGGCCTGTCGCATCTGGCCGCACGGATGCCGAACCAGCTGTCGGGCGGGCAACAGCAGCGGATCGCGCTGGCGCGAACCGTGGTGATCGAGCCGCAGGTGCTGTTGCTGGACGAGCCGCTGTCGAACCTCGACGCCAGCCTGCGCGTACAGATGCGCCGCGAGTTGCTGGCGCTGCAGCGCAAGCTGGGGCTGACAACGATTTTCGTCACCCACGATCAGGAAGAGGCCAACAGCACCAGCGACCGCATGGCGGTGCTGGACAAAGGCGTGATCCAGCAGATCGGCCGCCCGCAGGAGCTCTATGACCATCCGGCGAACCTGTTTGTCGCGCGTTTCCTTGGCACCGCCAACGTGCTGGAAGGCCGCGTCGAGAAGCGCGGCGAGGCGCTGCGCTTCGTCACCGGCTCGGGCGATGCGCTGCCCTTGCCGATGACCGCGAAGGCCGGGCCGTCCTCGATCGTGCTGAGGCCGCAGAACATCACCATCTCGCCGCTCTGCGGTCCGGACACCATCATCGGGCAGGTGCTGCACAGCGAATTTCTGGGCAGCCAGATCCGCTATATCGTGCAGGCGGCGGGCAGCGATCTGGTGGTGGACAAGAGCCATCACATGAGCGAGCCACCCTTGCCCACGGGCGCCGAGGTGGCGCTGCAGGTGAACATGGACAGCGCTGTGCTGCTGACCGCGTGACGGCGTGCGGATCGGCGCGTCGGGGGGCGCGCGGATGAACAGGCGGCGCGAGGGCGAGACCTTGCGCCGCCCGGGCAGCGCTGCGGCCCGTGGCAGATCGCCGCACGAGGGCGGGTCGATCAGCCCCTTTGATCTGGATCAACGCGGGGCCGGGCGGTTGGGAATAAGGCGCGCCGCATGACCATTGCATCACGGCCCGGCGCGTTCACGCGACGCCTTCCGCCCCCGCCCCTGGCGCCGCAGCTTCTGGGGCTGGCCCTCGGCGCGGTCCTGTCCCGGATCACCGCCCGCCATCCCTCGATCCTTGCGTGCATGGGGGAACAGGCGAAGGCCCGGCTGCTGGTCGATGTGCGTCAGCTGTCGGTGCTGCTGGTCCTGACCCCCGCCACCGGGCAGGTCGAGATCTTCCGGCGCGGCGCGCGCATCGATCATGATGCGGCCATCCGGGGCGATCTGGCGGATTTTCTCGCCCTGCTCCGCCGGGTCGCGCCGGGCGAGACAGCCCTTGCCCCGGACGCGCTGGAGATCGACGGCGATCCGGCGGCGGTGCTGGCCCTCGGCGATGCCATCGATGCGGCGGGGCTGGATCTCGCCGTGGAGCTGGCGGCGATCCCGGGCGAACCCTACCAGGGCTGGCTGCGGCAGGTCTCGGCCTCTCGGCTGCGGCGCTGTGTCCCAACCCTATCGCGGCGCGATTTCGCGCAATGAACGCCCGGCGCACTTGACCTTTGGTCAATTTGCGCGGACGTAACCGCAACCCTTCCCGTCCCACAACCCTGGATTGCCCCATGCAAGACGACCCCCAGTCGGTTCCCGCGGAACTTGCAGAGGCGCTGACCCGCTTTCGCGGCAATTTGGCGCTGTGCGATGCGGAGCTTTCCCTGACCTATGGCGAACTGGCCTCGGTCGTTGCCGCCTGCCAGCCGCATCTGGCCGGGCAGCGCGCGGTCGGGGTCTTCGGCGCGCCCGGGGCGCTGTTCGGGGCGCTGGCGACGGCCTGCGTCATCGACGGGCGGCCCTTCGTGCACCTGGACCCGGCCATGCCGCCTTCGGTGCTGTCGAACATCCTTGACGAGTTGCAGATAAGCCTGATCCTGACCGCCGAGGCGCCGAAGACCGGGCAGTTGCCAGACGCCTGCCGGGTGATCGAGGGGGCCACGCTCTTGGGAGGGCCGGCGGTCGAGCGGATCACGCCGGGACAGGTCGCGCCGCAGGATGCGATCTACCTGGTCGCCACCTCGGGCACGACCGGGCGGCCGAAATGCATCCCGGTCACGCAGGATTCGGCCTTTCTCTCCTATCGCTGGCGCGATGCCTATACGCCCTACGGCGAGGGGATGCGGGTCGGCATCTATATCTTCGCCATCTGGGAAATGTTCCGCCCGCTCAGGAACGGTGCCGAGATGTGGTTTCCGCGCCTCGATGACCTCTTGTCGCCGCAGGCGCTGGCGCGGTTCATCGCCGCCCATGACCTAACCGAGATGCTGTTCACGCCGTCTTTCTTCGGCAAGTTCCTGCAAGGCATTGATGCCGCGACCGGCGCGGCATTGCCGCTCGAACGGGTGATCCTGAATGGCGAGGTGGTCAGCGACCGGTTGGTCGCCGAGGCACGGGCCAAGCTGCCGCAGGCGGTGCTGTGGAACCTCTACAGCATCTGCGAGACACATGACATCTGCATGTCGGAACTGACCGGCGAGGAACCTGCCGGGCAAGGCGTCCGCGTGGGGCGCGCCATGCCGCACCTGCGGGCCATCGTTCTCGATGATCACGACCGACTCTGCCCGCCGGGTATACCGGGTCTGCTGCATTTCGAGGGGCCAAGGATGCTGGGACCGGGCTACGTGAACCGGCCCGAGGAAACCGCCCGCCGCTTCCGCGATCTGGTGATCGAGGGGCAGGCCTTGCGGCTCTATGACACCGGCGACCGGGGCTTTGTCGATGCGGCGGGCGAGATCGTGGTGCTGGGCCGCGACGCGCATATGCTGAAGCTGCGCGGCTACAGCATCCAGACCCGCGAGCTGACCGAGACGCTGGCCGGGCTATTGCGCTTTTCCCACGCGATCCCGTGGGTGCAGCCGGTGGGCGATCACGATCAGGCGCTGGTCTTCTATTTCACAGCCGATGTGGCTGAGGACCGGGCGAACCGGGATCGCTGGGGCATCGAGGCGGGCCAGCAGCGCATTCCGGCACCGCTGGCTTCGGCGCTGCGCGAGGTGTTGCCGGCCTATTGCATCCCGACCTATCTGGTGCGGCTCGACGCCATCCCGATCCATCAGGTTTCGGGCAAATGCGACTACAAGGCGCTGCCCGCGATCGTGGCCGAGCCTGTGGCGAATGCGGGCGATGCGGTTCCCGCCCTCGCCCATGCCGCGCGGCTGTTGCGCTGTCCGGTGGCGGATCTGGACCCCGCCCGCTCGTTCCACGACCATGGCGGCGATTCGCTGATGTGCGTTGACCTGATCCTGTCGCTGGAAGGCGCCTATGGCCGGAATGTCGATTTTGACTGGGCGCTGAACCTGCCGTTGTCGCGCCTGCACGAGCTGCTGTCGGCCGAAGCCACGACGGTCGCCTCGGTCTTCGACCGGTCCGGCATCTTCTTGACCGGCGTTACCGGCTTCCTGGGCCGGCATGTGCTGGCGGCGGCGCTGGAGCGCCTGCCGGCGGACCAGGTGGTCTATTGCCTCGTCCGCCCGAGGAACAACGACCCCGTGCGGCGGCTGGCGGTGATCGCCGAGGCCGTGGGGGCCGCGCCGGAACGGGTGGTGCTGGTGCCGGGGGCGATCGATGACCCGCGCTTCGGGCTGGACGGCGACCATTACGCCGATCTCTCTGCGCAGGTTTCGACGGTCATCCACTGCGCCGCGACGGTGAACCTCGCTGTGGACCGCGCGCAGATGCAGGCCTGGTCGCGCGCGGGCATCGCCCATGTGCTGGACTTCTGCCGCGCGGCGGCGGCGGATCTGCGGTTTTCCTCCTCGACGGCGGTTTTCCCCGAGACCGGCGGCCCCTTCGCGGAAGCCCCGGCCCAGCTCTTTGACGCCTGCACCGGCTACGGCGCGGCCAAGATCGAGGCCGAGGCGCAGATCGCCGTCTCAGGTGTTCCTGCCGCCATTGTCCGATTGCCCTCGCTTTATGATCTCGACGCGGCCAATCCCAAGGATGTCTACGAGATCATCCTTTCCGCCTGCCGCGCGGCGGGGGCCATGCCCGAGGGGCTGGCCTTTCCGATGATCGATGTCCGGGCGGCGGCGCGGTTCCTGACCCGGATCACCTCCGGCGAGGGGGCGGCGTATTACAACCTGACGGCGGATCAGCCGGTCACAGGGGACATGCCGGGCTATGACCGCCTGACCGCCGGGGACTGGCTGAAGCGGGTGGACCTGCCCGAGGGGCTGTCAAAACTGCTGACCGGCGATCCGCAGACGTTGCGCGTCGATGCCCGCTATGACAACGCGGCGGCCAAGGCCGCATGGCGACAGGCCGGCCTCGGCCCGTTCAGCGCACTCTCCGACGGCACCGCGCTGCTGTCGCGGCGTCTCAACTACCAGGGCGAGCCGGCATTGACCTGATAATCGGCCATGGTCATCGCGCGGCCGGCATCGCTGACCAGAAACGCCACCAGCTCGGCGATCTCGCCGGGCTGGACCAGCTTGCCCTGCGGGTTCGAGGCCTCGTATTTCGCCCTGACCTCGGCATAGGGCGCGCCCTCGGCCACCTCGGCATCGATATAGGATTGCAGCATCTCGGTCTCGACCCAGGTCGGGCTGATGCTGTTACAGGTGATCCCCAGCGCCGCCCCCTCCAGCGCGACACAGCGGCCCAGACCCAGAAGCCCGGCCTTGGAGGCGCAATAGGCGGCGTTGTTCGCCATGCCGGTATGCGCGGCGGTCGAGGCGATGTTGACGATCCGGCCCCATTTCTGCGCGGTCATCGACGGCAGCACGGCGCGGATCATCTTGAAGGTGCCGGTCAGGTTGGTGTCCAGCGTGTCGTCCCAGATGCGGTCGGGATGGTCCATCACCGCCGCTTCCTCATAGACACCCGCCGCATTCACCAGGATGTCGACGCGGCCATGCCGGCCCAGAACCTCGCCCACGAAACCCGCGCAACTGTCGCTGTCGCGCACATCCAACCCGCGCACCGCAAAGCGATCACCAAACCGCGCCTTCACCGGATCGGTCAGCTCGGCCAGATCGCCGCGCCGCGCCCCGACATGAACCTGCGCGCCCCCCTCCAACAGCCGCAGCGCCACGGCGCGGCCGATGCCGGTCAGACCGCCGGTCACGATCGCGATTTTCGGGGTGGTGTTCATGGGACCGCTCTGCCGCTGATTGTTGCCGTCGCTGTCTTTGCGCGGCCCTAGTTGCATGAACCGCCCCCAAGGTCCAGATCACCGGGCGGTATCGGGCAATTGCGCCGGACGGGACTTCGTGCCACTTCCCATGCTGGCGCGCGGCTTGCGGGAAGGGGAAACGGCATGCTTTTCGATATGCGGAAGCTGGACCAGCTGATCCAGCTGTGGCTCGACGAGGATTGCAACCATTACGACCTGACCGCCAAGATCATGGTCGATGACGCCGCCCGCGCCAGCTTCGGGCTGAATGCGCGCGAGGACATCATCCTGTCGGGCCTGCCGATGGTCGAGCGGGTGTTCCGCACGCTTGACCCCGATTGCCGTTTCGAGGCGAGCTGCAGGGATGGCGACCGGATCGCCGCCGGCACGACCTTCGCCACGGTCACCGGCCATGCGCAGTCCTTGCTGACCGCCGAGCGGGTGGCGCTGAACCTGATGCAGCGGATGAGCGGAATCGCCGGCCTGACCGCCGACTATGTGCGGGCGATCGAGGGCACCGGGGCGGTGCTGGTCGATACCCGCAAGACCACGCCGGGCCTTCGGATGCTGGAAAAATACGCCGTCACCTGCGGCGGCGGGCGCAACCACCGTCTGGGTCTGGATAACGGCATCATGCTGAAGGACAACCACATCGCGGTGGCCGGCTCGATCTCGGCGGCTGTGGCCCGCGCCAAGGCCCATGCCCCGATCCTGACCAAGATCGAGGTCGAATGCGACCGGCTCGAGCAGGTCAGGGAGGCGCTGGAGGCCGGGGCCGATGTGATCATGCTGGACAATATGAGCAATGATGACATGCGCGCGGCGGTCACATGGGTCGCCGGACGGGTGCCGCTGGAATGCTCGGGCGGCGTGCGGCTCGACACGATCCGGGCCAAGGCCGAGACCGGAGTGGACATCATCTCGGTCGGGCGGATCACCCAATCGGCGGCCTGTGTCGATATCGGGCTGGACGAGCTGTGACGCGCCCTTGACAGAACCCCGTCCAGCCGCGATGGAGGGCCTGTGCGCTGGTGTCTGTCCTCGGGCAGGCGAAAAGGGAATGTGAAGGGTGTTTCGGTCCGTCGGGCCGGGGACCTCAAGCAGCCGCCCCCGCGACCGTGACCGGAAAGGTCTGCCCATTGCCACTGGCCGCAAGGACCGGGAAGGCGGGCAGGGCGCCGGGGCCGAAAGCCCCGATATCCGCAAGCCGGGAGACCTGCCAGCGCCAGACTGAAACGCGCGGACGGGGTGTGCCGCGACCTTCGGATCAGAGGGCCCGCCCCTCGCCGTTGGCCAGCCCCGTTCGTCCTGATGAGGGTTGGCATGGCCGCAATTCTTCACGTCTGCATGACCTGCCGCGCAGGCCAGCCGGTGCCCGAGGGCAGCGAGCCGCCGGGCCGGTTGCTGCATGACGCCCTGACCGCCGGACCCGCACCCGAGGGCGTCATCATCCGCCCGGTCGAATGCCTCTCGGCCTGCGACCACGGCTGCAACATCGCCATCACCAAGCCCGGCGGCTGGTCCTATGTCTATGGCCGGCTGACGCTGGAGGACGTGCCCGAGATCCTGCGCGGCGCCGCGCTTTACGCGGTCGCGCCCGAGGGCATCGTGCCCTGGCGCGAACGTCCCGTCATCTTCCGCAAGCAGAGCCTTGCCCGCATACCCCCGATGGAGTCCCCGAATGACTGACCTGACCAAGATCCCCGTCACCGTGATCACCGGCTTCCTCGGCTCGGGCAAGACCACGCTGATCCGCCACCTGATGCAGAACCCGCAGGGTAAGCGGCTGGCGGTGCTGGTGAACGAATTCGGCACCGTCGGCGTCGATGGCGATATCCTGAAATCCTGCGCCGATGCGAATTGCCCGGTCGAGAACATCGTCGAGCTGGCCAATGGCTGCATCTGCTGCACCGTCGCCGATGACTTCATCCCGACGATCGAGGCGCTGCTGGCCCGGCCCGAACGCCCCGACCATATCCTGATCGAAACCTCGGGTCTGGCGCTGCCGAAGCCCTTGCTGAAAGCCTTCGACTGGCCGGCGATCCGCTCCAAGATCACCGTCGACGGCGTGGTGGCGCTGGCCGATGCCGAGGCCGTGGCGGCGGGACGCTTTGCTCCGGACGTGGCCGCCGTCGATGCGCAGCGCGCGGCCGATGACAGCATCGATCACGAGACGCCGCTGTCGGAAGTGTTCGAGGACCAGATCGCCTGCGCCGATATCGTGCTGCTGACCAAGGCCGACCTTGCCGGCGAGGCGGGACTGACCGCCGCCCGCGAGGTGATCACCGCCGAGGCGCCACGCCCGCTGCCGATGCTGGCCGTCACCGATGGCGCGCTGGACCCGCGGCTGATCCTTGGCCTGAATGCCGCCGCCGAGGATGATCTGGCCGCCCGCCCAAGCCATCACGACGGCGCCGACGATCACGAGCATGATGATTTCGATTCTGTGGTCATCGACCTGCCCGAGGTGGACAGCGTCGAGGATCTGGTCGCACGGGTGCAGCAACTGGCGCGCGAGCAGAACATCCTGCGGGTCAAGGGTTACCTAGCGGTCACCGGCAAGCCCATGCGCCTGCTGCTGCAGGCCGTGGGCGAGCGGGTGCGCCATCAGTTCGACCGGCCTTGGGGGGCAACGCCCCGCGTGTCGCAACTGGTGGTGATCGCCGAGCATCACCACATCAATGAGGCCGCGATCCGCGCCACTTTGGGGGCCTGACGCGCGCCATGCATGTCGTCTTCCGCGAAAGTCACGGGCTGGATCAGGCGGAAACGCCCTTCGATCCGGGGCAGGACCCGGCGGATCTGGTGGTGCTCTCCTTCTCGGACAGCGACCTTGGCGCCTTCGCGGCGGGCTGGCATCGGGCCGGGGGCAAGCTGCCCTCGCTGCGCCTGCAGAACATCGTTGCGCTGAAACATCCGGTTTCGGTCGATACCTATGTCGAGCGCACGCTGTCGGGCGCGAAAGCCATCCTGATCCGGCTGATCGGCGGCGAGGCCTATTGGCCCTATGGCATCGCCTCGATCCGCGATCTGGCTTGGCGCAAGGGGCTGGCCCTGGCGGTGCTGCCGGCGGACGGGCGGCCTGATCCGGCGCTGGATGCGGCTTCGACCGTGCCGGTCTCGGTGCTGCGGCGGCTGGCGCAGCTTTGCGATGCGGGCGGGGCAGTGGCTGCACAGGCGGCGCTGGCGCAGCTGTGTCTTGCGGCAGGGATTTATGCCGGGCCGGTGCCGGGAGACAAAAGGGTGCCGGATTTCGGCTTCTATGACCCGGATCGCGGCGTGGTGGCGGCGCCCGAGTTGGACGACCGCCCGCTGGTGCTGGTCAGCTTCTACCGCAGCTACCTGACCGCCGCCGATACCGGCCCGGTCGATGCGCTGATCCATGCGCTGCGCGCGGCGGGGTTCGCGGCGCTTGGGGTCTTTGCGCCCTCGCTGAAGGCGCCGGGTTTCGCCGATTGGCTGAGACCGCTGCTGCAGGACCGGCAACCCGCGGCGATCGTCAATGTCACCGCCTTCTCGGCCAAAGGCGATGACGGGGCCGGTCCGTTCGACGCCTGCGATTGCCCGGTGTTTCAGCTGGCCCTCTCCACCGCCCGGCGGCGCGACTGGCTCACGTCGGATCGCGGGTTGTCGCCCGCCGATCTGGCCATGCATGTCGTCCTGCCCGAGGTCGACGGCCGGCTGTTTGCCGGGGTTGCCTCGTTCAAGTCGCCCGGCCGCCGTGATCCCGATCTGCAATTCTCGCGCTTTGCCCATCGCGCGGATGGGGAGCGCATCGCCGCCATCGTGGCAAAGGTGTCGGCATGGCGCCGCCTCGCCACGACCCCGCCCGTTGACAGGCAGCTTGCCGTGGTGATCTCGACCTATCCCGGCCGCCCGCACCAGATCGCCCATGCCGTCGGGCTGGACGCGCTGGCCTCGACCGAGGCGTTGCTCTCGAACCTTGGCGCCGAGGGGTATGACACCGCCGCAGGCGAGGGGCTGGCGCAGGCACTGCTCGCTGAAACCCTCGACTGGCCGCTCTCCGATTACCGCGCGGCCCTGCAAACCCTGCCGGAAGTCCTGCGCGCGCAACTGCACGAGGCATGGGGCGAACCCGAAGACGATCTGGCTTGCGACGGCAAAAACTTCCGCTTTGCCGCCCTGCGTCGCGGCAAGGTTCTGGTGGCGTTGCAGCCCGAGCGGGGCGACAGTCGGACGCGGGACGACGATTATCACGACCTCGCCCGCGTGCCGCGTCACGCCTATGTCGCCTTCTACCTGTGGCTCCGCTCGCAGCAGCTTCACGCGCTGGTGCATATGGGCGCGCATGGCACGCTGGAATGGTTGCCGGGGAAATCGGTGGCGCTGTCGGAGGGCTGCTGGCCCGAGGCGCTGATCGGCGCGCTGCCGGTGATCTATCCCTTCATCGTCAATGATCCGGGCGAGGCGGCGCAGGCCAAGCGGCGCATCGGCGCGCTGACCCTTGGCCATCTGCCCCCGCCGCTGAAAGCCGCGAGCCTGCCCGAGGGCATGGCCGGGCTGGAGCGGTTGCTGGACGAATATTCCACTGCCGATGGGCTTGACCCGGCGCGGCGCGACCGGCTGATCGCCGGCATCCGCGACGAGGCCCGCGCGCTGGGGGTCGAGGAGGATCTGGGCATTCCGCCCGGTGCCGGCGCGGCCGAGGCAATCACCCGCATCGACCGTTTCGTCTGCGACATCAAGGAAAGCCAGTATGGCGAGGGGCTGCATGTCCTTGGCCGGGGCGCCTGCGGGTCCGAGGAACGGGCGGGGATGCTGGCCGCGCTTGCCGGTCGGCGGGTGGCGCCGGGACCGTCCGGCTCGCCCGCGCGCGGGCGGGCGGATGTGCTGCCGACCGGGCGCAACCTCTTCGCCGTCGATCCGCGCGCCGTGCCAAGCCGCGCCGCCCATGCGCAGGGGGTGAAGCTGGCCGAGGAACTGCTGCGCAAGCATCTGCAGGACCATGGAGACTGGCCGCGCGGGCTGGTCGTCGATCTGTGGGGTTCGGCCACGATGCGCACGGCTGGCGAGGAATTCGCCATGGCGCTGCATCTCGCCGGCCTCGCGCCGCTGTGGGATGCTGGGTCGGGGCGCGTGAGCGGGGTCGAGGTGCTGCCGCTTGCCATGCTGAACCGCCCCCGGATCGACGTGACGCTGCGGGTCTCGGGGCTTTTCCGCGATGTGTTTCCGGGGCTTGCGGGGCTGTTTGAAACCGGCGCCGCAGCCTTGGCCGGGCGCGAGGAACCGGCCAGCGAAAACCCTTATCGCGCCGCCGCGCCCCGGGTCTTCGGCCCGCGACCGGGCCTTTACGGGCTGGGGATGGGGGCTGCCTTGGAAGATTTTTCCAACGAAGCGCGGGCAGCGGCGGGCGAGGCTTGGCTGAACGCCTCTGCTTGGGCCATCGGCGCAGATGGCCAGTCGCAGGAGAACCGGGACGCACTGGAAGACCGGCTCAGGCAGGCCGACAGTTTCGTTCATGCGCAGGACCTGCCGGAAAGCGACCTGCTGCTCGCCGCCGACTACGCCGCGCATGAGGCGGGCTTTGCCGCCGCGCTGGCCCGGCTCGGCGCCGAGGCCCCGGCACTCTATCACCTCGACGCGACGCAGCCCGACCGGCCCCGCGCCCGGACGCTCGGTGAGGAAATCGCCCGCGTGGTCCGCGCCCGCGCCGCCAATCCCGCATGGGCCGATGGCATGGTCGCCCATGGCTTTCGCGGCGCCGCCGAGATCACCGCCACCGCCGAGCATCTGGCCGCCTTCGCCCACCTGGCCGGCGTGGTGCCGCCGCATCTCTTCGACCTGACCCATCAGGCGACCTTGGGGCGCGACGAGATCCGCGACTTCATGGCGCGCGAGAACCCGGCGGCCTTGGCCGCGCTCGAGGACCTGTTCCGGCGACTGGCCGAGGCCGGGCTGTGGGTCACCCGGCGCAACTCGATCGCCGCGACGCTGGGGGCGGGGGGATGAGCGGGTTCCAGGTGCAAGGCTGGTGCCCCGGCGCGCTGCGCCCGATGCTGTCGGGCGACGGGCTGGTGGTGCGGCTGCGGCCCCGGCTGGGGCGATTGAACCGCGCGCAGGCCGAGGGGCTGGCTGCGGCGGCGGTCAAGCATGGCAACGGGCTGATGGACCTGACCGCACGCGGCAACCTGCAACTGCGCGGTGTCCGCGAGGAAAACCACGCCCCCCTGATCGCCGAATTGCAGGCGCTGGGGTTGGTCGATGCCGATCTGCAGACCGAGGCCCGGCGCAATCTTTTGGTCACCCACTTCGCCGATGCCGAAACCGAGGCACTGGCGCTGGCCGTGACCGGCGCGCTGGCCGCTGGCCCGGACCTGCCCGGCAAGTTCGGCTTTGTCATCGATAGCGGCCCCGCGCCGGTGCTTTCGGCCACGGCGGGCGATATCCGGCTGGAACGGGACGAGACGGGCGGGCTGATCCTGCGTGCCGACGGGGCGGAACGGGGTGCGCCGGTCAGCGAAGGTGACGCGCCGGAGGCCGCCGTTGCCCTTGCCCGCTGGTTCCTCGCCGCCGGTGGGGTCCGAGACGGAAGGGGCCGCATGGCCGCGCTGATCGCGCGCGGTATCCATCCCGAGGGCACGCTGACCGGGACGACCCGTCCCGCCCCCGCGCTGCCTCCACCCGGTCCGGGTCTCGCCCCGCAAGGCGCGTTGGTGGCGCTCGAGTTCGGGCAGGTCGGGGCCGGGACACTGGCCGCGCTTGCCATCCTCGGCCCGCTGCGCCTGACTCCATGGCGGATGCTGCTGATCGAGGGTGTGCACCATCTGCCCGACCTGCCGGGCTTGATCCTTACGCCGAATGATCCGCGTTTGCGCGTCACCGCCTGCACCGGCGCCCCCGGCTGCCGTCAGGGCCATCGCCCGGTGCGCCATCTCGCGCGGGCGCTGGCGGCGGATGTGCCGCCGGGGCGCGTCCTGCATGTCTCGGGCTGCGCCAAGGGCTGCGCCCATCCGGGGGTGGCCGATCTGACCCTGATTGCCACGGCTGCGGGATTTGATCTGGTGCGGAACGGCCGGGCGCAGGATAAGGCCGGGCAGCAGCTGCCTGCCGATGGGCCGATTGATCTGAAAGGACTGTTCTGATGCGTCACAGCTATGAAACCGACGGCGCGAAGATCTATGAACAATCCTTCGCCACCATCCGGGCCGAGGCCGATCTGGCCGGCTTCACCCCCGAAGAGGAGGTGGTCGCCGTCCGCATGATCCACGCCGCCGGCATGGTCGGGCTGGAGCGGCATATCCGCTTTACCCCCGACATGGCGATTGTCGCCCGTCAGGCGCTGGAGGCCGGCGCGCCGATCCTTTGCGATGCGCGCATGGTCAGCGAGGGCATCACCCGCGCGCGCCTGCCGGCGAATAACGCGGTGATCTGCACCCTGCATGTCGCCGGCGTGCCGGAAATGGCGCAGGCGATGGGCAATACCCGCTCGGCCGCGGCAGTCGAGCTGTGGCGGCCGCATCTCGACGGCGCCATCGTCGCCATCGGCAATGCGCCGACCGCGCTCTTTCACCTGCTGAACATGCTGGAAGACCCGGCCTGCCCGCGCCCGGCGGCGATCATCGGCTGCCCGGTGGGCTTCATCGGCGCGGCGGAATCGAAGGCCGCGCTGATGGCCGATCCGCCGGTTCCCGCGCTGATCGTCGAGGGGCGGCTGGGGGGCTCGGCCATCACCGTCGCCGCCGTCAACGCGCTGGCCAGCCGAAAGGAATGAGCATGGGCCGCATCCTCTGCGCCGGGCTGGGGCCGGGCGATCCCGACCTGATCTCGGTCCGCGCCGACCGGGCGATCCGGTCCGCGCGCCACGTGGCCTATTTCCGCAAGGCCGGCCGCGCCGGTCAGGCCCGTCGCATTGTCGAGGGGATGCTGGCAGAAGGCGTCACCGAGCACGCGATGGAATATCCCGTCACCACGGAAATTCCCTTCGACAGCCCCGATTACATCCGGCTGCTGGCCGATTTCTATGACGACTGGACCCTGCGGCTCGAGGCCTTGGCGCAAAGCGGGGCTGAGGTGGTGGTCCTCTGCGAGGGCGATCCGTTCTTCTACGGCTCGTTCATGCATCTCTACACGCGGCTCAAGGACCGGGTGCCGGTCGAGGTGATCCCCGGCATTCCCGGCATGGTCGGCTGCTGGCACGCCAGCGGTCTGCCGGTCACATGGGGCGATGACGTGCTGTCGGTGCTGATGGGCACGCTGCCCGAGGCGGAAATGGTCAGCCATATGCGCGGGGCCGATGCGCTTGCGATCATGAAGACCGGGCGCAACCTGCCCAAGGTGCGCCGCGCGCTGGAAGCCGCCGGGCGGCTGGACCAGGCCTGGCTGATCGAGCGCGGCACCATGCCGGACCAGCGCATTGCCCGGCTGGCCGAGGTCGAGGCCGCCGATTGCCCCTATTTCGCCATCGTGCTGGTTCACGGACAGGGCCGCCGCCCGGTCAGCGGGGGGCCGGAATGAGCGGCTGGCTGGCCGTCGCGGGGCTTGGTCCCGGCGATCCCTCGCTGGTGACGCCCGAGGTGACGGCGGCCTTGGCCGAGGCCACGGATGTGGTGGGCTATATCCCCTATGTCGCCCGCGTCGCGCCGCGCCCCGGACTGACCCTGCATCCTTCCGACAACCGGGTGGAACTGGACCGGGCCTTGGCCGCGCTGCAGATGGCGGCAGAGGGACGGCGGGTCGTCGTCGTCTCCTCGGGCGATCCGGGGGTCTTTGCCATGGCCTCGGCGCTGTTCGAAGTGGTGGAGGCGCGGCCCGAGTTTCATGACCTCGATATCCGCATCCTGCCCGGCATCACCGCCATGCTGGCGGCGGCGGCGCGGGCCGGTGCGCCCCTGGGGCATGATTTCTGCGCCATCAACCTCTCGGACAATCTGAAACCCTTCGCCGAGGTCGAGCGCCGCTTGCGCCATGCCGCGCAGGGCGGGTTCGCGATGGCCTTCTACAACCCGCGTTCATCCTCGCGACCACATCAATTCGCCCGCGTGCTCGAGATCCTGCGCGAGGAATGCGAGCCTTCGCGGCTGATCACCTTCGCCCGCGCCGTCTCGACGGCTGAGGAGGCGCTGACGACTGTTACCTTGGCCGAAGCCACGCCCGAGATGGCCGACATGCGCACCGTGGTCATCGTCGGCAATGAAGCAACCCGCAGGGTGGGGGGTTGGGTCTATACGCCGCGATCGGTCACCGGATGACCCAGCCAGTCCATCACCTCGGCCACTGTGGCGGCAATGGGTCGCGGCGGCAAAGCGGGCCGGTCGATCAGGATGACCGGCAGCTTGAGCGCACGGGCGGCGATGAGCTTGGCCTCGGCCCCGCTGCCGCCGGCATTCTTGGCGACGAGATGGGTGATGGCGTGGGTTCTGAGCAGCGCCAGATCGCCCGCTTCGGTAAAGGGGCCGCGGTCGAGGATCACATGGGTATCGGGCAGGGGCAGCGGACCGGCGGGCGGATCGACGTGGCGCAGCAGGTAATGGTGCTGCGGTCTAGCCGCGAAGGTTGCGATATTCTGCCGACCGATCGCCAGAAACACCCGCGCCGGCTTTTCGGGCAGGGCCGCGACGGCCGCATCCATGTCGCCAACACGGGTCCAGTCATCGCCGGGGGTCTCCGTCCAGCCGGGGCGTTCAAAGGCCATCAGCGGAATGCCAGTGGCCTCCGCCGCCGCCACGGCATTGCGGCTCATCGCTGCTGCAAAGGGATGGGTGGCGTCGATCAGATGGGTGAAACCGCCCGCGCGCAGGAACTCGGCCAGCCCCTCGGCCCCGCCGAAACCGCCTACGCGCAGCGGCAAGGGCTGCGCCCTCGGCGCCTCGGTGCGACCGGCATAGGAGAAAAGCGCGGGAATACCAGCAGCCGCCAGCGCCCCGGCCAGTTGGCTCGCTTCGGTCGTTCCACCCAAGAGAAGGATGCGCGTCATGGCTGAGCCCTGGTTGTCGATCATCGGTCTGGGCGAAGATGGCCCGGCGGGGCTGACCGAGGCAAGCCGGGCCGCGCTGGCCGAGGCGGAAATCGTCTTCGGCGGGCCACGGCACCTGGCGCTGGTGGATGCGGGGGCGCGCGGGCAGGCTTGGCCGGTGCCGTTTTCGCTGGCCCCGGTGCTGGCGGCGCGGGGGCGCAGGGTGGCGGTGCTGGCCTCGGGCGATCCGTTCTGGCACGGCGCGGGTGGCTCGCTGATGGCCGATCTTCACCCCGGGGAATGGCAGTCCTTTCCGGTGCCATCCAGTTTCGCGCTGGCGGCGAACCGGCTTGGCTGGCGGCTGGAAGAGGTTACCTGCCACGGTCTGCACGCCGCGCCCTTTGAACGCCTGTTGCGGCAGATGGGGCGGGGGCAACGGCTGATCTGCACGCTGCGGGACGGCGCGGCGGCGGGGGAACTGGCGGGCTGGCTGGTGGGGCAGGGTGCTGGCGATGCGCGGCTCTGGGTGTTGGAACGGCTCGGCGGTCCGGGCGAGCGCATCCGCAGCACCACGGCAGGCGGGTTCGACCTGTCCGGGATCGAGGCTCCGGTGATTGCCGCCATCGACATCGCCACGCCGGCGGGGCTGCCGCTGACCCCCGGCCTGCCCGACGCGCGCTTTGCCCATGACGGGCAGATCACCAAGCAGCCGGTCCGCGCGCTGACCCTCTGCGCGCTGGCGCCGCGCAAGGGCGCGCTGCTCTGGGATCTCGGCGCGGGGTCAGGGTCGATCTCGGTCGAATGGTGCCTGCAGGGCGGCCGGGCCATGGCGGTCGAGGCGCGGGTGGACCGCGCCCGGACCATCGCGCAGAACATCGACCGCTTTGGGTTGCAGGACCGGATGCAGGTGCTGACCGCGCGGATCGAGGGTGGCGCGCTGCCGGATGCCCTGAAAACCACCCGCCCCGATGCCGTCTTCATCGGCGGCGGCGCGGATGCCGCGCTGGTTCAGACGCTGTTCGACACATTACCCACCGGCACAAGGCTGGTGATGAACGCGGTGACGCTGGAGACCGAGGCGCTGGTGCTGGACGCGCAGACCCGGCGCGGCGGCGTGCTGATGCGGATCGAGCTGGCCCGCGCGACCCCCTTGGGCGGAATGCGCGGCTGGACCCCCGCGCGCCCGCTGGTGCAATGGAGCGTGGTCCTGTGATCGTCGCCGGGATCGGGCTGCGGGCTGCGGCCACGCTGGACGCCCTGCGCGCCGGCCTCGCACTGATGGGCGGGGTGCGGCTTTCGGCGCTCGCCACGCCGGAGGACAAGGCAGATCATCCCGCCTTGCGGGCGCTGGCCGATGAACTCGACCTGCCGCTGATCGCCGTGCCGCTGGCGGCGCTGCGCCTCCAGAACTGCGCGACAACGACCCCTAATCAACCCGACCGCTACGGCACCGGCTCGGTGGCCGAAGCCTCGGCGCTTGCGGCTTGCGGGCCGGGCGCAAGGCTGATCCGGCCCCGTGAGATCGCGCCGGGTGGCCTCGCCACGCTGGCGCTTGCAGAAGGAACCGACCCATGACCGTTCATTTCATCGGCGCGGGGCCGGGGGCGGCCGACCTCATCACCCTGCGCGGGCGCGACCTGATCGCGTCTTGCCCGGTCTGCCTCTATGCCGGTTCGCTGGTGCCCGAGGCGCTTTTGTCCCATTGCCCGCCCGGGGCAAAGATCGTGAACACTGCATCCCTCAGTCTCGATGCCATCATCGACGAAATCGCCGCGGCCCATGCGGCGGGGCAGGATGTGGCGCGGTTGCATTCGGGCGACCTGTCGATCTGGTCGGCCATGGGCGAACAATTGCGCCGGCTGCGCGCGCTGAACATCCCCTATGACGTGACCCCCGGCGTTCCCGCCTTTGCCGCCGCCGCCGCGGCACTCGGGGCGGAGCTGACCCTGCCCGGCGTGGCGCAATCGCTGGTCCTGACCCGCACCTCGGGCCGCGCTTCGGCCATGCCCGAGGGCGAGACGCTGGAGAACTTTGCCCGCACCGGGGCGACTTTGGCCATTCACCTGTCGGTGCATGTGCTCTCCGAGGTGCAGGAACGGCTGGTGCCGCATTACGGCCAGGACTGCCCGGTCGCCGTGGTGTTCCGCGCCAGCTGGCCCGACCAGCGCCTCTACCGCGCCACGCTGGCGACGCTGGATCCTGCCATTGGCGAGGGCGAGCGGACCGCGCTGATCCTCGTCGGCCCGGCGCTCGGGGCCGAGGATTTCGACGAAAGCCGCCTTTATGCCGGCGATTATGACCGCCGTTACCGCCCTGTCGGCACCAACCCGCGCTTCCCGGAGGCGCCATGACCGCGCCCGGCCTGATGATCGCCGCCCCGGCTTCGGGTACCGGCAAGACCACCGTGGCGCTTGGGCTTCTGGCCGCCTTTCGGGCGCAGGGCCTGAGCGTGCATCCGTTCAAGAGCGGGCCGGATTACATCGACCCGGCCTTTCACGCCGTGGCGGCGGGCCAGCCCTCGATGAACCTCGACAGCTGGGCCATGTCGCCCGGTCGCATCGCCATGCTGGCGCGCGGGGCCGAGGGGGCCGACCTGGTGCTGGCCGAAGGCTCGATGGGCCTTTTCGACGGGGTGGCGAAACCGGGCGAGACCGGCAGCGGTGCCAGTTCCGATCTGGCGGCTTTGAGCGGCTGGCCGGTCATTCTGGTCCTCGACGTCTCGGGCCAGGCGCAATCGGCGGCAGCGGCGGCGGCGGGTTTCGCGCGCTTTCGCAAGGATGTGCGGATCGGCGGCGTGATCCTGAACCGCGTCGCCTCGCCCCGGCACGAGGCGCTGACCCGCGCCGGCATGGCCGAGGCCGGGTTGACGGTTCTGGGCGCGCTGCCGCGCCGGCCCGATGTGGAACTGCCCGAGCGGCATCTGGGGCTGGTTCAGGCCGAGGAATTGCCGCGTCTGACTGCCATCCTTGAGGATCTGGCGGGCTTCATCGCCCAGCATTGCGACCTCGAGGCGATCCGGGCGCTGGCGGTGCGCGGCGCGTTCGCCGGCGCGGATGCCGCCCCCGTCCCGCCACCGGGCGAGCGGATCGCGCTGGCGCGGGATCAGGCGTTCTCGTTCATCTACCCGCATCTGTTGGCCGACTGGCGGGCCGGCGGGGCGACGATCCTGCCCTTCTCGCCCTTGGCGGACGAGGCGCCCGACGCCTCGGCCACGGTCTGCTGGCTGCCCGGCGGCTATCCCGAGCTTCATGCCGGGCGGCTGGCGGCGGCGGAAACCTTTCGCGCCGGGCTGACCCGCTTTGCCGAGACCCGCCCCGTTCATGGCGAATGCGGCGGCTATATGGCGCTGGGGGCCGGGCTGGTGGCGGCGGATGGCACGCGGCACCGGATGGCCGGGCTGTTGGGGCTGGAGACCAGCTATGCCAAGCGCCGGATGCATCTGGGCTATCGCCTTGCCGCGCGGGCGGCGCGGCCCTTGCCGGGCCTCGCGGACGCCGCTGGCCTGCGCGGTCATGAATTCCACTATGCCACCATCCTCGACCAGCCCGACGCGCCGCTGGCCGAGGTGCGTGATGCCAATGGCGATCTGGTGCCCGAGACCGGGTCGTTCCGCGACAGCGCCGGCGGCGGTCGGGTCAGCGGCACGTTCTTCCACCTGATCGCGCCAGCCAGTGCAATCGCCTGACAGGGAACCGGGAATCCGGCTTGACCCGCGTCCCGCCCCGGCGCAGAAAGATCGGACGAGGTGTCCCGGACCGCAAGGAACGGGGCTGAAACGGGAATGGGGAAGGGCGTCCCTGCAAGTGACGCCTGTGCCCCAGCCGCCCCCGCGACTGTAAGCGGAGAGCGGCCATCCGATTGCCACTGGCCCCCTTTGGGCCGGGAAGGCGGGTGGTCGCCATGATCCGCGAGCCAGGAGACCGGCCTCGACGCAATGAAACCCATCGGTCGTCGGGTGTGACGGCAAGGAGACAGACATGCATATCGAACCCGGCATCGTTGACGGTGCCAAGATCGTCCTCAGCTATGCCACCGCAGCCGGCGCCGCGGCGACCGGGCTGTTCATGCTGGGGCAGTCGACCCGGCAGAGCGGCCTCGCTTCGGTGGCGCTGCGCAGCGTGATCGCCACGGTCGCCACCTTCGGCTTCTTCCAGGTGCTGCCGCATTACCCGGTGGGGGTCAGCGAGGTGCACCTGATTCTCGGCTCGACCCTGTTCCTGATCCTCGGCGCCGGTCCGGCTGCACTGGGTCTGGCCATGGGCCTCTTGCTGCAGGGCCTATTCTTTGCACCCTTCGACCTGCCGCAATACGGCATGAACGTCACCACGCTCCTGGTCCCGCTCTTCGCCGTCGCCGTTCTCGCGCAGCGGATCATCCCGGCGGGCACGGCCTATGTCGATCTGCGCTATGCCGATGTGCTGAAACTCTCCTTCGCCTACCAGGGCGGCGTGGTGGCCTGGGTCGCCTTCTGGGCCTTCTACGGTCAGGGTGCCTCGGCGCTGGCCGGGATAGGGATGTTCGGCGCGGCCTATATCACCGTCGTGCTGATCGAGCCGCTGGTCGATCTGGCGATCCTCGCCGGTGCCAAGGCGCTGGCCGGGCGGATGCCCGCCTCGCTGGTCACGCCGCGGCTGCTTGCTTCGGCCTGATCCGACAGGCCAATCAGATCAGGGGCGCGGACCTGCGGGACCGCGCCCCTTTCTCATGACGCGCAGGCACCCCATGATCGAGCTTATTCTCATCGGCATCGGCACCGGCAATCCCGACCACCTGACTGCCGAGGCGGCGAAGGCGATGAACGCCTCCGACCTGATCCTTGTGCCCTTGAAGGGCGAGGACAAGTCCGATCTGGCCGGTCTCAGGCTGGCGATCTGCCGCGAGGCGCTGACCGATCCGGCAACGCGGGTCGAGACCTTTGACCTGCCCGTCCGCGATCCGGCGACGCCCGACTATCTCGCGCGGGTGCAGGACTGGCATGACGCCATTGCCGCCATCTGGGAGGATCGCATCCGCGCCCATCTTGACGCCGGCGGCGGGCCGCGCGTTGCCCTGCTGGTCTGGGGCGATCCCTCGCTTTACGACAGCACCCTGCGCATTGCCGAGCGGGTGGGCCGCCGCCTGCCGCTGACCTTGCGCGTCATCCCCGGCATCACCGCCATTCAGGCGCTTTGCGCCGCCCATGCCATCCCGCTGAACGATCTCGGCGCGCCCGTCACCATCACCACCGGCCGGCAATTGCGCGCGGGTGGCTGGCCCGAGGGGGCATCGACCATCGTTGTCATGCTGGATGCCGGCGGGGCCTTCGAGGCCCTTGACCCGGCGGGCCTGACCATCTGGTGGGGCGCCTATGTCGGCATGGCCGAGCAACTGCTGATCGCCGGTCCGCTCTCTGAGGTTGCGCCACAGATCATCGCCACGCGGTCCGAGGCGCGGGCGCGGCATGGCTGGATCATGGACATCTACCTGATCCGGCGCGGCTGAGACCTGCAGAGAATGCAAGGCTGGTCACAGCTTTGTCACCTGACTAGGGTCAAAGGGGTCAATGTCACGAGAACGGGAGAATCGTCATGGCCTCGAACCGCGCGCACAAGGGCAATGCAGCAGCTGACCGGGGAGGGCCGTCGCTGATCCTCGGCAACCAGCGGGGCAATCTGCTGGAGGGTGGCGCGGGCAAGGACATGATCCTTGGGCTGGGCGGCGATGACACCATCCGCGGCGGCGGCGGCGATGACCGCATCCTTGGCGGGCGTGGCAATGATACCGCCGTCTATGCCGGCGGGGTCGATGACTATGCGATCAGCCGACTTGGCGGCATTGTCCGGGTCGAGGCGCTGTCGGGCAACGAGGGCCGCGACTGGCTGCAATCGGTCGAGGCGCTCTATTTCGAGGGCGATGATTACACGCTGCATCTGGATGGCCGGAACAATGCCGTGCTGGCCGGGGATGATGCGGTGGCGGCGGGCGAGGACGGGGTTACCCTGATCGACACCGCCGATCTTCTGGCCAATGACCGCGAGTATGACGGTGACGCGCTGACCATTACCGGGGTTTCGGCTGCGGCCTCGGGTGCGGTGGTGACGCTGGAGGGCGGCCAGATCAGTTATGATCCGGGCGACCGCTTCGACCATCTGGCCGAGGGCGAGACGGCGACCGACAGCTTTACCTATACCGTCGATGACGGGAAGGGCGGCACCGATACGGCGACCGTGACTGTCACCATCACTGGCCAGAATGACGCGCCCACGCTGACCGCCACCACCAGCGTCACCGTGGCCGAGAACCAGACCGCCGTGCCCGCCGGCCTCTCGGCCACGGACCCAGACAGCAGCGACCTGACCTATGCAATCAGCGGCGGGGCCGATGCGGCGCTGTTCCAGATCGACCCCGAGACCGGCGAGTTGAGCTTCATCACCGCGCCGGATTACGAGAACCCCGGCGATGCGGGCGGCGACAATATCTATGACGTGACCGTCAGCGTCACCGATGGCGCGGGCGCCAGCGACAGCGCCGATATATCGGTGACGGTCGAGGACGTGACCGAGACGCCGCCGATCGTCGCCCGGATCAACGAAATTCACTATGACAATGCCGGCACCGATGCGGGGGAGTTCATCGAGGTCCGAGTCAACGCGGGCGATGATGCCTCGGGTCTGTCGGTCGAGCTCTATAACGGCAGCAATGGCGGGGTCTACGGCACGCTCTCCATCGCCGATGCGACGATGACCAGCGACGGCACGCATGATTTCTATGTCTGGAACCTGCCCGCGAACGGGTTGCAGAACGGCGCGCCGGACGGGATGGCGCTGGTGAATGGCGGCGAGGTGGTCGAATTCCTCAGCTACGAGGGCGAGATGACCGCAACCGGCGGCGCGGCGAATGGCCTGACCTCGACCGATATCGGCGTCTCCGAGCCGAGCGATACGCCCCTCGGCCAATCCTTGCAGCGGAACGAGGATGGCAGCTGGCGCGCGCCGGAAACCGCGACGGCAGGCGCCAGCAATGACGCCGCCGAGCCTGAATTCGCGGCGCGGATCAACGAATTTCACTATGACAATGCCGGCACCGATACCGGCGAGTTCGTCGAGGTAAGGGTGACGGCGGGCGGCGATGCCTCTGGCCTGTCGGTGGAACTCTATAACGGCGGCAATGGCTCGGTTTACGGCACGTTGTCGATTGCCAATGCCACGATGACAAGCGATGGCACCCATGATTTCTATGTCTGGGACCTGCCGGCCAACGGGTTGCAGAACGGTGCGCCGGACGGGATGGCGCTGGTGAATGCTGGCGAGGTGGTGGAATTCCTCAGCTACGAGGGCCAGATGACCGCCGCAAGCGGCACGGCGGCAGGCATGACCTCGACCGATATCGGCGTGGCGGAAACCGGTGGCGATGCGCCGGGCCTGTCGCTGCAGCGCGATGCGGAGGGGAACTGGTCTGCACCCGCCGAGGCGACCAAGGGCGCAGCCAATGCGGGCGATGGCGGCGGCGAGACCGCGACGCCGCAGCTGATTTCCTTCATCCAGGGGTCAACCGATGCCTCGACGCTGATCGGCCAGCGGGTCGAGGTGACGGCGGTGGTCGTCCATATCGCGGCGAACGGCTTCTACCTGCAGGAGGAAGACGCCGATGCCGATCTCGACGCGCTGACCTCGGAAGGGATTTTTGTTTTCACCGGCGGCGGCGAGGCGGTGGCGCTTGGCGATCTGGTGCAGCTTGACGGCACCGTCACCGAATTCGGCGGGCTGACCGAGCTGACCGCCGTGTCGGACGTCATGATCATGTCCAGCGGCAACGAGCTGCCGACGGCGGCGACCGTCGAACTCTCGCCCGAGGGCTTCAACTATGAATCGGTCGAGGGGATGCGGGTCTCGGTCATCAGCGGCACCGACGCGCCGCTGACGGTGATCGAGAATTTCGATTTCGACCGCTATGGCGAGATCGTCGTGGGTGCTGGCGTGCAATACCAGCCGACGCAGATCCATGATGCGCAGACCGAGGCCGCCGAGGTCGCGGCGCTGGCCGAGGCCAATGCCCAGAACCGGCTGATCATCGATGACGGCATCAGCACGCAGAACCCCGACGCGTTTGAGTATGTCCCGAACACCACGCCGGGCGACAATGGCAATGGTTATCTCGATGCTGGCGATGAGTTCGGCGCTGGCGGCGCGACGCTGCGGCTTGGCACCCAGTTCACCGGGCCGATCGAGGGCGTGATGACCGAGCAGTTCGGAGATCACGCGCTGATCCCGACCGGGCAATTGCCGATCGACGAGGCCACCAATTCCGGCGCGCGACAGGACGCCCCCGACGATGTGGGCGGCGAGCTGCAGGTGGCTTCGATCAACGTGTTGAACTATTTCACCACGCTCTCGGGCGGCACCGGGCCGGATGGCACCCTGGACCCGCGCGGGGCCACGACCGAGGCCGATCTGGCCCGGCAGACCGAGAAACTGGTCTCGGTCATGACCGGCACCGGGGCCGAGGTCTTTGCCCTGCAGGAGATCGAGAATGGCGGCTTTGGCGAGGGCTCGGCCATCGACGCGCTGGTCGATGCGCTGAATGCCGAGGCCACGGCCACCGGCTCGGGCGCGGTCTATGCCTTTGTCGATCCGACCGGGACCGGCGGCTTTGTCGGCGAGGACGCGATCATGACCGGCATCGTCTATGACAGCGCCGCGCTGACGCTGGTTCATACCGATTTCGTCGAGTTCGACGAAAGCACCGCCGCGACCACCTACCAGCTGGCCAAGGTGCTGGATGACGCCTTGCCGCAATCGACCTATCTGGGCGATTTCCAGCGCAACCGCCCCTCGGTCGCGGCGACCTTCGAGGATGCGGAGGGGAACCAGTTCACCGTGGTCTCTTCGCATTTCAAGTCCAAGGGTGACAGCGGGCTGCTGGCCTTGTCCAATGCCGCGCAGGCCTATCTGGATGCCAATGGCGCGGCGGCGGGCTTTACCCAAGCGGATATCGACGCGCTGCGGGCGGATGCGAATTTCGATCAGGGCGACGGTCAGGGCTTCTGGAACGGCGTCCGGGCCGAGGCGGCGGTGCAGCTGGCCGACTGGCTGGGCACGGAATATGCCGGCGGCGGGGTCAGTGACTATCTGTTGATGGGCGACATGAACGCCTATGCGCAGGAGGACCCGGTTCAGGCGCTGCGCGAGGCCGGGCTGGTCGATCTGATCGACCAGTTCATCGGGCAGGATCAGGCTTACAGCTATGTCTTCGACGGCCAGCGCGGCACGCTGGACCAGGGGCTGGCCTCGGCCAGTCTGTCCGATAATGTCACCGGGGCGACCGAATGGCATGTGAATGCCGATGAGCCGGACCTCTTGGGCTACAGCTCGCAGTTCAAGGATCCGGGCTTCTACAATGACGGGCCGTTTGCCGCCTCGGACCACGATCCGCTGATCGTCGGGCTCACGCTTGACGATCCGCTGGTGGCGTAAGCCGGAACAGACCGGGGGGGTTAGCCGAAGCGCGCGAACCCCCGGCTCACCAGACGGCTGACCAAGGCGTGAAAGCCAAGCGCGATCAGCGTGACGAGGGCCAGCGCGGCGAAGGCCAGATCGGTGCGCATCCGGCCATTGGCAAGGATCATCACCGCGCCCAAGCCCTCGGACCCGCCGACCCATTCGCCGATGACCGCGCCGATGGGGGCATAGACCGCCGCGAGTGTCAGGCCGCTGCCCAGCATCGGCAGGGCCATGGGGATGCGGATATGGGCCATCTCGCGCCAGCGGCTCGCTCCCATGGTCCGCGCCAGATCGAGACAGGCCGGCGAGCTGCGCATCAGCCCGTCGAGGAAGGCCGAGGCCACCGGGAAAAAGCAGATCAGCGCCACCACGGTGATCTTGGGCGCCATGCCGAACCCCAGCCACAGCGTCAGGATCGGCGCCAGCGCGAAGATCGGGATCACCTGCGACAAGAGCAGCACCGGGCGCAGCGCGGCGGCGAGCCGGGGAAAGCTGGCCATCAGCACGGCGAGGATCGCGCCGGTGCCAGCCCCGAGCGCGAAGCCCGCGAGGATCTCGGTCAGGCTGGTCAGCGCGCCCTGCGCCAGCACCTCTCGGTGGCTAGCGATGGCCGACGCGACCGCCCCCGGTCCGGGCAGGAGGAAGGGCGGCAGGCCAGTGAGAAGGACCAGCGCCTGCCAGCCTGCCAGCAGACCCAGCCCGACGGCCAAGGGCGTCAGCATCCGTTGCGCCTTCATGCGGCGGTCCCGGCGATCAGGCGCGACATCAGTGCGCCCTGACAGCGCAGAAGTTCGGGATGTGACGGCGCGCGCGGGATGGGAAGCGCAGGGGTTTCCACCGCGCTCAAGCCCGCCTCGGTCAGCACGTGGATACGGTCGGCCAGACGCGCGGCCTCGGCCGGGTCATGGGTGACCATCAGCACGGTGCGGCCGCGCAGCAGCTCGGCCGCGAGGTCCTGCATCTCGAGCCGCAGCCGCACATCCAGCGCCGAGAAGGGTTCGTCCAGCAGCACCAGCGGGCGATCCTCCATCAGCGTCCGCGCCAGCGCCACCCGCTGCCGCTGCCCGCCCGAGAGTTCCGCCGGTCGCTTCGCGGCATGGGCCGCAAGCCCGGCGCGGTCGAGAATGGCGTCGAGCCGCGTGAAATCGGCGGCATGGCCGCGCAGCCTTGCGCCAAGCGCCGCGTTCTGGCGCACGGTCAGCCAGCCGAGCAGGCCGGGATCCTGCGCCATCAGCGCCACTGGCTGGCGGAACTGCACCCGGCCCTTGAAGCTGCCGCCGATCGGCAGGCCGGCGATCAGCCGCAGAAGCGTCGATTTGCCCACCCCGGAATCGCCCAGAAGCGCCGTCCATTGCCCCGGTTCCAGCCGCAGCCGGATCGGCGGAAACAGTGCCCGGCCCGACATGATGACCTGCCCCGAGAGGATCACCGGTGCGCTCATGCCCGGCCCAGCCCCCAGAAGCCGACCTCGAGCCGGGTGGCGGTGGCAAAGCGATGGGACAACTGCTGCCAGCGCGGCAGTTTTTCCGGCGCCGGCCCCAGCCGATCCGCCACCGCCTTGTCGATCATCGCGCCGCGCGTATGGCACATCGCCTGATAATCGGCGCCGCCATAGGTCTCGATCCAGTCGCGATAGGGGGTATCGCCGGCCTCGATCATCAGCCGCGCGCCGATCTCGCCATAGCCCAGCACACATGGCGCGAGCGCCGCCAGCAGGTCGAGGAAATCGCCGGAATAGCCGGTTTCCAGCACATAGCGGGTATAGGCGAGGTTTTCGGGTGCCTCCTCGGTCGCCAGCAGATCGGCCTTGCTGATCCCCGTCGCCTCGCAGATGCCGACATGCAGCGCCATCTCGCCCTGCAACAGGGTCTGCACCGTGGCCGCCGCCGCCTGCATCTCCTCCAGCGTGCCCGCCTTGACCACCGCAAGCGACCAGGCGCGCGAGAAGTGGATCAGGAACAGGTAATCCTGCCGCAGATAGGTGAGGAAGGCGGCGCGGGGCAGGCTGCCATCCTTCAACCCCTCGACGAAGGCATGGCGGGTATAGGCAGCCCATTGCGGCGCGCAATCCGCCCGCCACAGCGCGAAGCTGCGGCCGTAATCCGGGGCGGTCATTGCTCGGCCCCCGGATCCAGCGCCAGTTTCGACACCGGCAGGGTCGCGTCGATCATTCCGGCCTCGTGCAGAAACGCCTCGAACCGCGCATAGCGGCCATGATCCAGCGCCGCCGGGCTATGGGCGAAACGCGGCAGCGTGTCTTTCCACGCCTGCGTGTTCAGCTCGTCCGAAAGGTCGGGGCCTGAGGCAGCGAAGGTTTCAAACGCCTCGTCGGGATGGTTCAGCATGTATTCCGTGCCGCGCTCGATGGCGGCGAGGAAGCGGGTGATGCGGTCGCGGTCAAGGCTGTCGGCATTGGCGACGAAGATCAGCTCGTCATAGCTGGGCAGCCCGGCCTCTTCGGGGAAGAAGCAGCGGCCATTACCACCCGCGAGCCGCATCTGGGTCAGCTCGAAATTGCGGAAGGCGCCGATCACGGCATCGACCTGCCCGGTCATCAGCGAGGGCGTCAGCGACCAGTTCACATTGACCATCTCGACATCGTCAGCGGTCAGCCCGGCACTTTGCAACATGGCCGCCGTGGTGGCGCTTTCGACGCCCGAGACTGAATAGCCGATCTTCCGGCCCTTCAGGTCGGCGAGGCTCTGGATCGGCCCATCGGCATCGACCATCAGGCAATTCAGCGGCGTCGCAACCAGCGTGCCGACGCGCAGCAGCGGCAGCCCCTCATGCACCTGCAGATGCAGCTGCGGCTGATAGCTGACCGCCAGATCGGCCTTGCCCGCCGCCACCAGCTTCGGAGGCTCACTGGGATCGGCGGGGGCGACGATCTCGACCGCCAGCCCCTCATCGGTGAAGAAGCCCTTTTCCTGCGCGAGGATGATCGGGGCATGGTCGGGATTGATGAACCAGTCGAGCAGCAGGGTCATCTTGTCCTCGGCCAAGGCCGGCGTGGCGAGCGTGAGGCCGGCCAGCGCGGCGAGAAGGCGGGTGGTGGTCATCTTGGGTCTCCAGTGGAAGGGGATTGAGGGTTGGCCAGCAGCGCGATCTCGCCCGGCCAGACGGCGCGCAAGCGGTCGGCGGCGCGCCAGGCGCGCAGGCCCGAGCGGCAGGTGAAAACGGCGCGCTGGTCGGGGGCAGGGATCGGACCGGCGGGGCCGAAATCCTCGACCGACTGACGGCGGGCATGGCGGGCGACGGGGGCGGGGGCTTCGGTGGCGTCGCGCAGCTCGATCAGGAAATCGTCGGGGCGCAGGGCCGAGGCGGCGATGAAGGGGTGCGGTGCGGCTTCCGGTTCGGGGGCAGAGTCGAAGCGGAAGGAGGAAGTACGGAAGTCTTTCATCTCGAAGCGCAGCATCTGACCCAGCGGCGAGGGCTGCAGCCCCAGCACCACGGCCAGCGCCATCTGCGCCTGAACCGCCCCCAGCATGCCCACCACCGGCCCCAGCACCCCGGCGCTGGCGCAGGTCGCAAGGCTGTCGGGCAGGTCGGGAAAGACCGCGCGCAGCGAGGGCGCGCCGCCGCAGAAGCCGCCGACATAGCCCGACATGCCAAGCGCCGAAGCCGAGATCAGCGGTTTTCGCAGCGCAAGGCAGAGGTCCGACAGGACATAGCTGGCCGCAAAACTGTCAGCGCAATCGAGGACCAGATCGGCACCGGCGACCAGTGCCGGGGCGTTTTCCGGCGTCAGCCAAGCGACCAGCGGGGTGACTGCCACCCCGGGATTCAGCGCGCGGGCGAAACCGGCGGCGGCCTCGGCCTTGGGCTGGCCGAGGCTAGGGCCATAGATCGGCTGGCGGTGCAGGTTCGTCTCTTCGACACGGTCGGGATCGATCAGCGTGATCCGTCCGATGCCGGCACCCACAAGGTATTGCAGCGCGGGAACCCCAAGACCCCCCGCGCCGACGACCAGCAGATGCGCCGCAGCGATCCGCGCCTGACCCTCGGCGCCGATTTCGGGCAGGATCATCTGGCGGGCATAGCGGTTCATGCCGTGGCCTTCAGCCAGTCGCGCACCCGTGCCTCGGGGTCGGGGTTCAGGGTGATGTCGGTCACGGCCGAGACAACATCGGCCCCGGCGGCAAAGGCCAAGGGCGCGCGGTCGATGCTGAGCCCGCCAATGGCGATCAGGGGAATGCCACCGGTCCGCGCCTTCCACTCGGTCAGTTTTTCAACGCCCTGCTGGTGCCATTTCATCTTCTTCAGGATCGTGGGCCAGACCGGGCCGAGGGCGATGTAATCGGGCGTCAGCGCCAGCGCGCGGGCCAGTTCCGCCTCGTCATGGGTCGAGACGCCGAGCCTGATGCCGGCGGCGCGGATGGCCGAGAGGTCGGCACTGTCCAGATCCTCCTGCCCGAGATGGATCCAGTCGCAGCCCTCGTCGATGGCGATCTGCCAGTGGTCATTGACGACCAGCAGCGCCCCCGCCGCGCGGCACAAGGCCTGCGCCCGGCGGATCTCGTCGCGGGTCTCGGCGTCAGGTCGATCCTTGACCCGAAGCTGCACCAGTTTCACGCCAAGCGGCAGCATCCGCCCGATCCAGTCGGCGGTTTCAAAAATCGGATAGAAGCGGGGCAGGGTCATGCGAGGAAGGCCTTTCCGAGAACGGGGGTGGATGGCGCGGCCATGTCGCGCGGCTCCATCGGGTCCGCCTCGAAGGCCGCGCGCCCGGCCTCGACCGCCAGTGCCATCGCCCGCGCCATGCCGACCGGATCGCCGGCCTTGGCGACGGCGGTGTTCAACAGCACGGCGTCAAAGCCCATCTCCATGGCCTGCGCGGCATGGGACGGCAGGCCGACCCCGGCATCGACCACCAGCGGCACATCGGGGAAATGCGCCCGCAGGCTGCGCAGGCCATAGGGATTGTTCAGCCCCAGACCCGAGCCGATCGGCGCGCCCCAAGGCATCAGCACCTGACTGCCGACCTCGAGCAAACGTCCGCAGACCGTCAGATCCTCGGTGCAATAGGGAAAGACCTCGAATCCGTCCTCGGTCAGGATGCGCGCGGCCTCGACCAGTCCGAAAACATCGGGTTGCAGCGTGTCGGCATGGCCGATGACCTCGAGCTTGATCCAGCTTGTGGCAAAGAGTTCCCGCGCCATATGGGCGGTGGTGACGGCCTCCTTGACCGTATGGCAGCCGGCGGTGTTGGGCAGGATGCGCGTGCCGAGCCCGGCGATCATGTCCCAGAAGGCCTGACCCCCGCCCGCCTCGCGGCGCAGGCTGACCGTGGCGATGCCCGCCTGCGAGACGCGGAAGGCTTCGGCCAGGATCGCGGGCGAGGGATATTGCGCCGTGCCCAGCATCAGCGCGCTGTCGACCGTGGTGCCATAGAAGACCGGCATGGCTCAGCCCCCCTGCATCGGCGCGACGACCTCGATCCGGTCGCCCTCGGCGATCGGGGTGGTGGTGCGCAGGGCTGCAGGGACGAAATCGCCGTTAAGGGCGGTGGCGACCTTGGCACCAAAGCCGCAATCGGCCAGCAGATCGGCCAGCGTCGCGGCCTCGGTCGCCCGCGGCTCGCCATTGAGGGTGATCATCATGCAAAAACCTCGTCCATGAACTCGGGAATGATGCCGCGCTCCAGATGATCCGCCGCCATCGCAGCGACGGTCGGGGCCAGCAGGAAGCCGTGGCGGTAGAGCCCGTTGGCGTAGAGGGTCGAACCGACACGCCGCAGCCGGGGCAGGTTGTCGGGAAAGGCCGGGCGGGCATCGGCGCCGGTTTCCAAGAGTTCCGCCTCGCCAAAGGCGGGCAGCAGCGCATAGGCGGCGGAGAGGAGTTCCAGCACCGAGCGCGCCGTCACCACCCCACGCCGGTCGCTTTCGATCATCGTTGCGCCCAGCATGAAGACGCCATCGCCGCGCGGCACGATGTAGAGCGGGATGCGCGGATGCAGCAGCCGGACGGGGCGGTTCAGCGTCACGCCGGGGCAGCGCAAGACCATCATCTCGCCCCGTACACCGCGCAGGTCGGGCAGGGCATCGCGGGCGGCAAGGCCGCGGGCGTCGATCAGCTGGTCGGGTTTGGTGGCGGGCGGCGCGCGGTGGACCGCCACTCCTTTCGCCTCGAGCCGGCGGCGCAATTCCGTCAGCGCATCACGCGGCGACAGATGCGCCTCGGCCTCGTAGAACAGACCCGAGGTGAAGCGCCCGGCAAGGTCCGGTTCCAGCGCGGCAATGGCCTCGCCGTCCAGCAGCCGGTGGCCGCGACTGCGCCGGGCGAAGCGGGCAAGCTCGCCCCGGTCGCGGTTCAGCGCGAGGACCAGCGTGCCCTGCCGGCTGACGCCGCCGGCATGACGCTGCCACCAGCCAATCGCCCCAAGGCCATGCCGCTCCACCGGCTCCTCGGCGGATTCGCCCTCGCAATAAGGGGCGAGCATACCGCCCGCCCAAAAGGAACAGCCATGCGGGCCGGGGGTGGGTTCGGGATCGACCAGCTCGACCTGATGGCCGCGCGCGGTCAGTTCGGTGGCCAGCGTCAGGCCCATCACCCCGGCACCAAGGATGCGGATGCCGCTCATGCCCCGGCCCCCCAGAGCGCATGGAAATGATGCACCGGCCCGTGGCCCGACCCGATCCGCAGCCGGTCGGCAGCGGCAATGGCGCCCTGCAGGTAGGCATGGGCGCGGGTCACCGCCTTGGGCACGGAGAGTCCCTGCGCCAGTCCGGCAGCGATGGCGGCAGAGAGGGTGCAGCCGGTGCCGTGGGTGTTGCGGGTGGCGATGCGGGGGGCGGTCAGGCGATGGGTCTCGGGTCCGAGCAGCAGGTCGGTGCAGACCTCGCCCGCGTCATGGCCGCCCTTCATCAGCACCCAGTCCGGCCCCAGCGCCAGAAGTGCCCGGCCCTGCGCCTCGCGCGCCGTCAGGTCGGCGGCGGGTTCCGCTCCCAGCAGCTCGCCCGCTTCCGGCAGGTTCGGGGTCAGCACGGTCGCCAGCGGCAGCAGCTCGCCCCGCAGCGCCGCGATCGCCTCGGCGGCCAGCAGCCGGTCACCGGATTTCGCCACCATCACCGGGTCGAGCACCACCGGCAGACCGCGCCCCGCAAGCCCCTCGGCCACGGTGCGGATCACCACAGGATCACCCAGCATCCCGATCTTCACCGCCTTCACCGGCAGATCGTCGAAGACGGCTTCCATCTGCGCCCGGATCAGCGCGGGCGACAGGGTTTCCACGGCGGTGACGGCGCGGGTGTTCTGCGCGGTGATGGCGGTCAGCACGCTGGCGCCGTAGGTGCCAAGCGCAGAAAATGTTTTCAGATCGGCCTGAATTCCCGCGCCACCGCCGCTGTCCGAGCCTGCGATGGTCAAAGCTATATCCGTCACGTCGCCCCCTTCGACCGACGGATGGATTTGGGGGAAGACAAGCGCAGGGGGATGATCCGCCCGGCATCGTCAAGCTACCCGTTCCCTCCGCCGGTATTAACCGGATCAGGTTCGATGGGTCGGCATTCGCCTCTCAGCCCCGGTCAAGCGGGGCACCCCAACGAGTAAGTGCGGCGGAAGCTAGTGGGAAAGCCGGGGATGGGCAAGGGGGGTTGTCGGCGGGACCGGACGGGCCGGGGCGAGGAAGGGCAGCACGTCCTCGGCGGCCTGTACGAAATGTGCCTCGGGGCGGGCCAGAAGCGCGGCGCGCTCCTCGGCCAGGTCTTCGGGCGTCAGGCGTGACAGGAGGGCGGCCAGCGCCTCGGGGGTGGGGGTCTCGATAACATGGCCAAGCCCGTCCGCGCGGATGCGCCGCCCGGTCTCGGTCTCTGCAAGCGCCACCGAGGGGCAGCCGCACCAGCTGGCCTCATAGATGCGGTTCGGCAGCAACCAGTCGGAATTCGTGCCCCGCTGCCACATGTCCTGGGACCAGACCAGATCGCAGCCGGCATAGGCCCCTGCCAGTCCCTGCGGATAGGCATAGGGGCCGGTCCACTCGACGTTCGGACGGGCGGCGACCGCCTGATGAAAGCCGCTCAGCGCGTGGTCGTGCAGCGCGCCCGAGATGCGGACCCGCAAGCGGTCGCCCATCAGGTCGGCGGTCTGCATCAAGAGATCGATCGAGGCCTGACAGCGGATCGAGCCGACGAGGCCGATGGTCAGGGGGGCGCCCTCGGCACGGGGTTCAGGCAGGGGTCGGGCCGGACGGCTGACCGGGTCGAGGCCCAGCCACAGCTTGTTCTCGACCACGGCGACCGGACCGTCATAGCCCTGTATGGGCTTGAAATACTCGCGAATGAAACCGGGGGAACTGACCACCAGCAGCGCCGCCTGCGCCAGCACATGACGCTCGGCCCGGCGCATGATCTGCCCGGCGCGGCCCGGGCGGGTCATCAGGTCGTGGATGTCGAGGCATTCATAGACCAGCGGGGCCGGGCGTTTGCCCGCGCGGATCGACGCCAGCCGCCGCGCCGCCAGCGCGATCAGCGCCATGTCGAGATTGCGGGCGATGATCACCTGCGCATCCGCAAGCTGCCGCCATCCCGCCAGCGCCAGCCGCACCGAACGCGCCGCCGCCCGCGCCCGTCCGCGGATGTCGCCATGCCGGACCAGCCCCAGATCGATGTTCAGCCAGTCCGGCGTGAACTCCGGGCTGCCCTCGCGCCGCTGGCAGAACGAGGTCACGTCGCAGCCAAGCGCGATCAGCGAACGGATGCGGCGGATCTGGGCCGGCTCGGCCAGATCGATGCCGAAGACGGCGACCGGCAGCCCGGCAAGGTCCGAAGGCGCAGGGCTCATACCGGGTCCTTGCCGTAAAGCTGCGGCGGCGTCACGTCGCGCAGGCCCGCGATCACGCCGCGATGCAATTGCCCGCGCAGGTACCAGAAGATGCGTCCGGTCTCGTCGCCCGCCAGCTTTTCGCGCAACCGGCAATAGGTGGCCTTGGCCGAGGCGGTGACGAATAGTCGCGTGCGCTCGGTCGGGGTCTCGGCCGTGACGATATGGGTCTGGCCCATGCGGTGGCGCCGCAGCCCCAGCCAGTCCAGCGTCTGCCGCGCCGGCGGCACCGGCTCGGTCAGGATCGCGCGAGGGGCGGGCAGCATCCGCGCGCCCATGCCGGTCAGGCGCAGGAAGAACTCGGTATCCTCGCCGCCCGACTGGCCGCGCGACAGGTCATAGCGCTCATCCTGCCAGGGCGTGCCCTGCCAGCGCAGCGCCACGTTGCCGCTGTTGCCGGTGCGGATCGGCTGTGGCGTCCGCTCGGGATGGGTGGAGTGGAAATCGAGGCGGCTCAGCCAGTCGGGGGCATCCTCGGGGTATTGCGCCAGCACCTTGCCGAAGGCGCCATCGGCCTGCCGGGCCACGGCCATGATCTCGACCAGCCAGTCGGGATGCACGGCCTCGTCATCATCGAGACCGGCGATCCAGTCCGCGCCCCGGTCGCTGGCGGCATCAAGGCAGGCATTGCGCGCGATCGAGATATTGCGGGCAGGGGCGTGGATGTACTGGCAGGGATAGGGCAGGGCACCGGCGGCCTCGGCCACCACCTGCCTTGCGCTGTCGGTATCGTCATTATCGGCGATGACCAGCCGCACGTCGCTGTCGGGCGGCAGGCGCAGGGGCGCCAGCGTGGCAATGGCCTCGGCCACGGCGGGGCGGCGGAAGGTGCACATCAGGATGTCGATCTTGGTGGTCATCGGGTGGCTCCCTTCAGAATACCGGTCAGAAACCCCGCCCCCCAGGGCAGGTGCATGGCAGCGAGTGCCGGCCCGGCCCAGAGGCCCGCCGGGTCGCGATGGCGCCTGGTCATCCAGAGCGAGGCGGTCAGCAGGACGCCGGCGTAAAGCGCGGGCCAGATCGCGCCAAGTGCAGTCAGCCAGCCGAGGCCGGTTATCAGACCCGCGAGGAACAGCGCCGCGCCGACGAGCAGCAGGACAAGGTTCACCGCCGGGGCCAGTTGCCGCAGGCGGGGCTTCAGCCGGTGCTTCAGCACCGTGCGCGCCCGGCCCCGGCCATAGTTCCAGTATTGCCGCGCCAGCGCCCGGAACCCGGGCCGCATCTGGTAATCCAGCCGCAGGTCGCCCGCCATCCAGATCCGCCCGCCCGCCGCGCGCAGCCGGTGGTCCAGTTCGGCATCCTCGTTATGGCTGAAGCCGGGATCATAGCCACCGATGCTGCGGAACCATCCCAGATCCATCGCCGCATGATGGCCGTGATCGACCTCGCCCGAGCGATGCCCGCCGCGATGGGCCGAGCCGCCTGACCCCAGCGGCGTATCGACGATCCAGGCGGCGGCGCGGGCGAAGGCGGTCTGGCCGCGGGAATCCATTGGCACCACCACCGAGGCCATGCCCAGATCCGCCAGCCGGTCGGCGGCGGCCATGGCATAGCCCGGCGGATAGATCGCATGGGCATCGGCGCGGACAAGGATGCGGTGGTGCGGCAGCGCCGTCTCGGCCACGGCGCGGTTGATGCCCGCCGATTGCAGGCGCTCGGGGTTGGCGATCAGGCACAGGTTCGGGAACTCGGCCTGCAGGCTTGCAACGATGGCCTGCGTGCCGTCGCGACTGCCACCATCGGCGACGACCAGATGCGCATGGGCCAGACGCGGATCGCCCGCCATCAGCGAGCGCAGGCAGGGCTCGATCGCGCGTGCCTCGTTCAGTGCGGGGACGACGATCAGCACCTCGCGCCCGGTCAGCGCGGTCTCGCGGGCGAGATCGGGGCGGTAATGGGTCATGATGCGGTCTCGCTCGCGCTGCGGCGCAAGTGGCGCAGGCTCATCAATGTGGGATCGATGCCCAGGAGGCGGCGGGATTGCGCGGCCATGATCGCCAGCGCGACGCCTTGGCCCAGCACCGCGCCAAGCGCCGCGCCGGTCAGGCCGAAGCCCGCGCCGCCGGCGAGGATGGCCGCCACGATCGCCAGCGCGCCCAGAATGTTGCCGGTGAAATCGGCACGCCCGAGGCCACGCGCAGAGAGGATGACCGAGGCCGGGCCGAAGAGGATCGCCGTGGCGGGCAGCGCCAGCAGGATCATCAGCGCCGGTCCGGCGGCGCGGTATTCGGCCCCGAACCAGCCCAGCACCCACGGCCCGAGAAGCGCGGTGCCGATAACGCCAACCGTCAGCCCGGCCAGCTTGATCGCCGCCGATGTCGCCAGCAGCCGGTCGCGGTTGGCGGGCTGGTCCGCCGCCATGGCGCGGGCAATGCGCGGGCTGAAGGCCACGTCCACTGCCACCACGCCGAAATTGATGATGTTGATGATCGAGAAGGCCACGGCAACGAGGCTCAGCTCGGCCGGGGTCAACACCCATGCGGCGGTGGCGATCAGCAGCGCCTTGCGATACTCGCTCATCATCAGCCCGGGCGAGAGCCAGAGGCCGAGCGAGATCCAGCCGCGCCAGCCCGCCATCGGGGTCGGCTGGCCCGCCAGCGGTGCGAAGGCTTGGCGCAGCAGGTGGTGCTGGATGAGGACGGTCAGCCCCTCGGACAGCGCGAAGAGGGCGGCGACATGCCAGGGCTGCAGGCTTGTGTCCGTGAGCCATGCGAGACCCAGCCCGAGGGTCAGGACGATGGGCCCGGTCAGAAGCCGCGGCAACAGCCCGCGCCGCATGGCACCAAGCGCGGTGGCGTGCCGCGCGGTCAGCCGCGCCAGCGCCACCATGACAGCGGCGACGGCAATCCAGCCGACCAGCAGCCCGTTGCCCTGCAGCTGCGCCCAGACCAAAGCGGCCAGCCCGAGGATCGGCGCGGTCAGCCAGACCATGCGGCGGTTGAAGCGGATGAAGCCTGCGGCCTCGTCCAGCCGACCCTCGTGCAGGGCCGGAACAAGAAGCCGCATGGCCCCGGATTCGACGTTCAGCGTCAGGAGGATCGAGGCGATCTGCGCCAGCGCGATGGCGTGGAAGGCGACGCCCGACAGCTCGGGCTGGACCAGCCGGGTCAGGAGCAGCGTCCAGACCAGCGCCAGCAGGTTGGCCCCGACGCGGGCGAGGATCAGCAAGAGCGAGTCGATCAGCCCGCCGGCATGGTCGCCCGACAGGCGGCCTTGACCCGGCCGTTGCGCGGTCTTTGGCGCAGAGGAAACCTCGGACAAGCGAATTTCCGCTGGCATTGGCCCCGGTTCCATGATGCTATCGGTTGATGCCATTGGGTTTGTTGATATCCGGATTTCTGCTTGGGTTGGTCGCCGCGATCGTGGTCTGGACCCTGTGCGATGCAAGCATTCTGATGTCTCTGCTGGTGCTCGTGGTGGTGGCGAACCTGTTCGCCGGGGGGGCCGCGCTGTGGCGGTCGCGCCGCCGGTGAGGGCGGCGCGGGATTATCGACCCGTTGCGCCCAGCACCACGCCGACCGTCTGGACCAGGATGCCCATGTCGCCCCAGAAGCCGAAGCTTTCGGCATAGACACGGTCGATCTGGATGCGCTCGTCATAGCTGATGTCATTGCGGCCGCTGACCTGCCACTTGCCGGTCAGTCCCGGGCGCAGCGCCAGATAGGCGGCCCGAGCCTCGCCATACATCGCCAGTTCGGCCTCGGTGATCGGACGGGGCCCGACAAGGCTCATCTCGCCCCTGAGCACGTTCACCAGCTGCGGCAGTTCATCAAGGCTGCTTTTGCGCAGCACGTTGCCGATGCCGGTGATGCGCGGATCGCTGAGCAGCTTGCGGGTCTCGTGCCATTCACGCCGCGCCTCGGCATCGCGCTCGAGCAGTTCGGTCAGCCGCAGATCGGCATCGGGGACCATGGTGCGGAACTTGAGGCAGCCGAATTCCTCACCGCCGCGCCCGACCCTAAGGTGTTGGAACAGCACGCCGCCCGGCTGGATGACCTGCATCAGAACGATGACGAGGATCAGCGGCAGGAAGACGAGGATAAGGACCAAGGCGCCGATGATGTCGAGCCCGCGCTTGCCGTAGCGACCGTAGAAACCGTTCACCCGGTCATGGACCAGCGATGCGGTCCGGTCGGTCGAGCGGCTGCGGATCGGCTCGCCCGGGCGGGCATTCGTCTCGCTTGCATGGCGCAGCGCGGGGGGGCGCGATGGGCTGCGCGTCTCGTCCAGGGCATCAAACATCATGAAATCTACTCACCACAGGCACAGGAACTGCACCTGGCCCGGGCGCTGGCACGCAGATGCGCGCCGGATCGGGTCTGGGGCAGCTCGTTAGATCGGGCGGTCGGGCCGCCTGCCTCAAACTTGCAATCACGGCGAACAAGATCAATTGGGCCAAAACATCATTGGTCCTGCCTCGGCCAATTCCTGCTGCAATTCATCGCGGGGTTGAGGGCGTTCACCGGCGTCTCCGCCTACCCGAAAGCGGCCTCGGACCTGATCACGAAACTGCCGCAAAGGCAGCTTGAAAAATCGTGAACCCTTTTCGCCTCTTGGCCTGCGTTTGCAGGGCTCAAAGCTGTTTCAAATCCGGTTCCATCACAGGTCAAGCATTCGCTGCATAGGAGGATTTCCGCCGACGCGAGTCAACCAAAGGTTGTTTTGAACCGATCTGGACGCACGTATAAAGCGTTGATTTTGTGATATAAACTGTTCAGTTTTGAATTTTCATGGGACAGAATCATGTATTGTCGTGTTGTAGCATGACACAGACTACACAGCGTCGGAAACGTCAGGGCACGCTAGCGATGACGGGGCCGGCACTGGTGTTCGCTCTACCGATTTGAGGAAGGTTTTCCGCACTGCCATGCTGTTCCAGACCACGCACCAATCGCCCCGCACGGCGCTGACCATCTTTGCCCACCCGGATGATGCCGAGATCTCCAGCTTCGGCTTCCTCGCCAAGCTGCGAAAGCAGGGCTGGCGGGTGGTGGTGCTGATCGTCACGCGCGGCGAGAACGGGGCCGATCCAAGCGAATGGGACCGTCGGCTCGAGGCCGAGGCGGCGGCGGGGCTGATCGGTGCGGAACTGATCTTCGGTGATTTCCCCGATGGCTTCGTCGCGCGCAACAGCGAGCTGATCTCGTGGCTCGAACGGGTGCTGGACCGCGAGCGTCCCGAGGTGATCGTGACCCATCACGTCGGCGAAAGCCGGACGGCACATCAGGATCATGTTGCGGTCGAGGCCGCCGTGCAGATCGCCGTGCGCCGGGCCGACTGGACGCCGACCCTGCTCCTGGCCGAGGGGCCGGACAATGACGCGACCTTCCGTCCCAACTGGTTCGTCGACATCACCGACGAGTTCGAGACCAAGCTGGCCGCCATCGGTCTGCACCTGTCGCAGGGCCGCAAGTATTACATGCAGCCTGACTATCACGAGCTTCGATCGCGGCGCTGGGGGCTCAGCGTGCTGGCGGGGCGCGAGCGCCCGGGCATCAAGGCCTACTGGGAGGCCTATTTCCTGGCCCAGCAGGTCAACTGAGCCGCATGGACAAGCACTGAGATCCAGATGACACCCGAGACGACGATCAGGGCGGCCGAGCAGCCTGGGCCGGCGAACATGGCTATCGCGCCCCGCGCCCGCCGGGCGCCGGTCGATTTCATCGTGCTGGGTGCCATGCGCGCCGGCACCACCACGCTGCATGGCCTGCTGTCCCGCCACCCCGCCATCTCGATGGCGCGGGACAAGGAGACCGATTACTTCATCGCCCAGAAGAACTGGCCGCGCGGGGCCGACTGGTACCGGCAGCAATTCGATCCGGCCTGCGCGCTTTGGGGCGAGGCCAGCCCGAACTATGCCAAGGGCCGGGATTTCCCCGGCGTGCCCGAGCGCGTCGCCCGCCATGCGCCCGAGGCGCGGCTGATCTACCTGGTGCGCGACCCGTTGCGCCGGGCGGTCTCGCAATATGGCCACAGCTGGACCATGGGCCTGCTGGAGACTCCCCCCGGCGATCTGCCCGACAGTCACGAATATCTGAGCCTCATCGACGCCAGCTGCTATGCGCGGCAGCTGGACCTGTGGCGCGCGCATTTCGACGCCGGGCAGATCCTGATCGTCGATTTCGACGCGCTGATCGCCGATCCGCAGGGGCAGATTGACCGGGTTCTGGCCCATATCGGCGCCGCGCCGCTGCAGATAGACGAGCTCGAGCGGCAGAATGGCGGCGGCGAGCTGTCGCGGGTGCCGCGCGGGGTGCTGAAACTGGCGCATGGGCCATTGCGCCCGGTGCTGACCGGGCTTTTCGGCCATCGCAGCCGCGCGGCGATCCGAGGGCTTCTGGCGCGAGGCCCCGAGCGGCGTCCCCCGGCCTTCCCAGAGGCGCTGCTGGCGCGGATGCGCACAGATCTGGCCGAGGACGCGGCGCGGTTCCGTGCCATGACCGGGATGGAGCAGGCGCATTGGTCGGTGTGACGACAGAAAACATCCCGCAACGGACCCGGTTGCCGGGCGCCGGCCTGTCCCGTCCGGGGCAGCGATCGCTGTGGGTCCTGCTGGATGTCGGGCTGGCGCTGCTGGTTCTGCTCACCGCAGGCGACATTCCCAATCGCTGGGGGGTCAGCACGGCGCTTTGGGCACTGATCTATGGGCTGACGGTGCTGCGCATCCTGTCGGTCTGGCCGGCCTTCTTCCGGCTTCTGGCACGGAACTGGGTTTATCTGCTCTATCCCGCCATCTGCCTGATCTCCGTGGTCTGGTCGGTCGCGCCCAGGACCACGCTGGTCGGTGGAGTCCAGATCACCATGTCGGTGCTGATCGCCTGCTTCCTCGGCTGGCGCTTCGACCCGCGCCGGCTGATGCTGCTGGTCTTTGCCACCACCTTCGCCGGAGCCTTGGCTTCGATGTTGAACTATGCCAGCGGCGGGGCGATCACCCGGCCGCTTCACAGCGATGTCGGCGGTCTGCTGGGGATCTATACCAACAAGAACATGCTGGGCCATTACTCGGGCCTCTGCGCGCTGATCGCGATGACCTTCCTCTTGGCGCCCCGGACGCAGGTGCCGGCCCTCGCGCGGCGGGTGGCGCTGCCGGCGCTGGCTATCTGCATGGTCGCGGTGATGCTGTCCAAATCGATGACGGCGGTTCTGCTGCTGCCGCTTTACCTGGGCCTTATGCTGCTGCTGGCGCGCAACCGGCTTCCGGGCTGGCTGCGTTACGGCGCGATCGGCGTGATCATCCTGACCGTGGCGCTGGCCCCGGCGCTGATGGCGCTGGCGGATTTCGACCCGGCGGCGGCTTTGTTCGCCTCGACCGGCAAGGACGCCACACTGACCGGGCGGACCGAGCTTTGGGCCATTGCCGCTGGCGAGATCGCCAAGGTGCCGCTGATTGGCTATGGCTTCGGCGGCTTCTGGGCCGCGCCGCGATTCGAGCACCTGCATTTCCTCGTCCTGCAGGCCGGGGCCACCGCCCCCACCTTCCACGATTTCATCGCCGATGTCGGCATCGGCACAGGCTTCATCGGGATCATCGCCATCCTGGCGCTGGTCACCACCACCCTGCGCCGGGCCCTGCGGCTGTGGCGCTGGTCCGGTTCGGTCTTTGCCGCCGGCTGTCTCGTGACCGTGCTCTGGCCGCTGAACCTGGCGCTGGTCGAACCTTACCTCTACCGCCAGCACGAGTTGATGCTGGGCTGGATGATCATGATGGGCGTCAGCCTCGGACAGTTGCGCCGGGCCGACCTGCATCCCAACCGTAAAGAGTGACCATGAGAGAACTTCCCCCCTTCGCCCGCTTCAAGCAACGCTCGCGCCTCTATGCCGGGCGCTCCCTGCGCACCGTCGCCGGCCAGAGCCTCAGCGCGCCTTGCGTCTTCCTGCATGTGCCGAAATGCGGCGGCACCTCGGTCTCCGAGGCGCTCTATGCAACCGTGCCGCTGCATCGCAAGATCGGCATCCTCGACTCGCCCTCGATCCGCCGGGCGCTGGCGATGCAGGCGACCGGGCAGGACGATCTGTCCTTCCATGACGAGGGACCAAACGCCGAGGCGACGACCCGCTTCCGCGAGGCGCTGGTCTTGATGCACATGGCCCATCAGGCGACGCTGATCCACGGCCATTTCCTCTGGTCCGAGATCGCCTGGCAGCAGTTCGGCACCCGTTACCGCTATGTCACCATCCTGCGCGACCCGGTGGCGCGGACGATTTCCAACTATCGCATGGACAAGCGCAGCGGCACCTTCACCGGCGATTTCGACGCCTTCCTCGACAGCGACGAGGGGCGGCGGAAGGCGCTGCACAAGCTGCGCTATTTCAGCGGCATGGCAACGGTGACGCCGGAACAGGAGGCCGAGGCGCTGGAACTGGCGCGGCGGAACATGCAGCGCTTTACTCTGATCGGCTTTCTGGATGACCTGCCGGGCTTTGCCAGCGATTTCGCCCGCATCTTCGGCCCGCGCCCGCGCATCCCGCATTACAACATGGCCGAGGATCGCCCCGTTCAACTGACCGAAAATCAGATGGACCGGCTGCGCGCCCTCTGCGCCCCCGATCTGGAACTTTACCAACTGGCCAAGGAAATCGCGCCCGGCCTGCCGGCGCGCGCGCGCGAGGATGCCGCATGATCCAGAGCGATGGACCCTTCTGGCGCCGCGACGGCGTCAACCGCGACCCCGAGGCGGTGCCCGAGGTCGATCTGGCCTCGACGCTGCGCGCGCTGCGCGGCGGGCTTGGCCGGCGCTGGCGGCTGATCGCCGGGGTGACGCTGGCGCTGACCCTTCTGGCGCTGGTCTATGTGCTGCTGGCCACGCCGAAATTCACTGCCCGGGCCGAGCTGGTCGTGGACCCGCGCATCTCGAACTCGCTCTCGGGGCCGGAATCGCCGACGCTGCTTCTCTCGGACGCGCTGGTCGTCGACAGCGAGCTGAAGGTGCTGTCATCGCGCGAGGTGACGACGCAGGCCGCCGACGATCTGGGCCTGTTCGAGGTGGCGGTCGAGGACGAGGCGCCCGGCCTGATCGGACGGACCTTCGCCGCGCTCGGCGATCTCCTGGGCGGCGGTGAGGAGGAAGCACCGAACGCCGTGACCGCCGAGAATATCGAGGCCACCCGGCGCGAGGGAATCCGCCGCGAGATGATGCAGGATTTCGACATCACCCGCGACGGCGGCACCTATGTCATCGACATCTCGCACACCTCTGAGGACCCTGTCTTCGCGATGGAGGCGGTGAACACGCTGATCGACGCCTATTTCCAGGTCTCCTCGGACGCGGCGTTGTCCGATACCCGGCGCATCGCCGGCTGGCTGGACCAGCGCGTGGCGGTGCTTGGCGACGAGGTGCAGAAGGCCGATGTGAAGGTGACCGAGTACCGGCGCGAGAACGATCTTTTCACCATGCGCGACGACGTGCTGCCCTCCGAGGCGGAGCTGTCGGATGCCACCGACCGGCTGATCCGCCTGCGCTCGCAGCTGATCGAGATCGCCACCAAGTCCGACAAGATCAAGGGCATCGCCGGCACCGATTCCGTGGCCGCGCTGATGGACGGCACGCTTGGCGGCGATGTGGCGAGCCCCGCGCTGAAGGATTTCCAGACCCGCTATGCCGGACTGGTGGCGGAAGAACGTGATCTGGCCAGCCGCTTTGGCCCGAACAGCGACTCCGTCGCCCGCAACCGGCAGGACCAGACCCAGCTGCGCGACCTGATGCTGGAGGAGGCCGCCCAGATCGCCGAGCGGCTGGACACCCAGCAAGAGGCCACGCGGCGCGAGATCGCCGCCACCGAGGCGCAGGTCGAGGATCTGCGCGCCCGCGCCAATGCCGATGCCGAGAAATCGATCCGCCTGCGGGAACTCGAACGCGATGCCGATGCCAAGCGCAGCCAATATGTGACCATGGCGCAGGAAATGATCTCGGCCTCGCAGCGCGAGACCTTCCAGCGCGCTCCGGCCCGCGTCATCGCCCGCGCCGTGCCGCCCGATCAGGTCTCCTCGCCCAATGCCAAGCGGCTGTTGATCCTGACCATCTTCGGCGGGCTGGTGCTGGGCTCGGGCCTCGCCTTCCTGCGCGAGGTGATGGACAACCGCCTGCGCCGGGTCAGCGATCTGGGCGAGGGGCTGGGGCTGCGTTACCTCGGCTTCGTGCCGGGCGTGCCGCTGGTGCGCCGCCGCCTGCGCGGGTTCAAGGGGATGCTGGTTCCCCCCGCGCGTGACAGCGGCGAAGCCGCCGATACGCTGCGCAACCTGATCGCCGAATTGCAACGCCGCAAGACCGGCGGGGCGGCGCTGGTCACCGGCGTCACCTCGATCCGGCGCGGCGAGGGGCGGTCGGTGCTGGCCGGCTGGCTGGCGCAGGGCCTCTGCGACCGGGGCAGCCGGGTGGCGCTGGTCGATCTGGACCCGCGCGCGGGCAGCCTGTCGGCAGACCTGCCGGGGCGGATCACCCTTGGCGATCCTTCGGCCGAGCTCGAGCCGGATCTGGCACGGCTTGGCGAGGGCTGGCGCGACGGTGCGCCGCTGATCCTCGGGCTGGCCGAGGGTTCCGACGTGCTGGACCGGGCGCAGCAGCAGCGGCTGGCCGGGCTGATCGCCGCCCTGCGCGGCGATCTGGACCAGGTGCTGGTGATCCTGCCGCCGCTGTCCGACCGTGCCGAGGCCGAGACCGCGGCCGGGCTGATCGACGGCGCGATTTTGGCGCTGCGCTGGGGCGAGGATGCCTTGCGCCCGGCTGAGGCCACCGTCTCGGCCAGCGGCGCGCTGCGCCCGAAGCTGATCGGCGCGGTCTTCACCGCCACCCGTGCGGCGGGGTTCCAGCAGTATAACCGCGAGCTGTAGGGGTCGGGGCAGGCTGTCATGTTCAACAGTCTTGCCAACTGTTGAACATGACTGTATTCAACAGTTCAGACGATTGTTGAACACGGCCTCTCCATGATCCAGCGCCACAGCCCGATTGCCCATGCTGCCTATCACGACCTCATGCGCGGGCTGAAGGACGAGGCCGTCAGCGCGTTGCGCGGCACCCCCACAAGGGTCGAGCGCAATGGCCGGGCCTATTGGTATGACAGCTTCCGCGTCGGCACCGATGTCCGCAAGCATTATATCGGCGAGGACAGCCCGGACCTCAGCGCCCGGCTCGAGGCGCATCGCGCCGCGCGTGACGATGCCCAGGCCCGCCGGCGCAACCGTGCAAGGCTGGTGCGGCTTCTTAGGGCCGAGGGGTTCCTGGGCCTCGATCCGACCACCGGCAGCCTGATGGCGGCGCTGGCCGGGTCGGGGGTGTTCCGCCTTGGCGGCACGGTCATCGGCACCCATGCCTTCCGGCTTTACGAGGGCGAGCTGAACTTGCGCTTCGACCTCAGTCAGACCGCGCAGACCGACGATATCGACATCGCCAGTTTCGAGCGCCTGTCGCTGGCGCTGGAGGATGCCGCCAGCCCGCCGGTGCAGGAGGTGCTGGGCGATTTTGCCTTTGCCCCGGTGCCAAGCCTTCAGCCGGGCAAGACATGGCGCTGGAAGCAGACCACGGGCAACACGCTGATCGAATTCCTGACCCCGGCCTTCGGCGCCGAGGAGGGGCTGCGGCCCTTGCCGGCGCTGGGGGTCGAGGCACAGGCGCTGCATCACCTGAACTATCTCATTGCCGAGCCGATCGCCGCCGCGGTGCCCTATCGCAACGGCGTCCTGGTGCAGATCCCGCGCCCGGAACGCTTTGCCATCCACAAGCTGATCGTCGCCGACCGCCGCCGCAAGGATGACCGGCTGAAGGCCGAGAAGGACCGGATGCAGGCCGCCTTCCTGATCGAGGCGCTGGCCGAGGACCGACCCGAGGATCTGGCGGAAGCTTATGAAGAGGCGCTGGATCGTGGGCCGAAATGGCGCGAGCGCATCGCGGCCAGCCTGTCGCGGATGCCCGAAACGGCGGCGCGGTTGCAGGAGGTGGCGGGATAGGCCGCGACGAAACCCTTGGCAGGGTGCGGGGCAAAGCCTTACAGATATCCCCTGAATGACCGCAAAGGTGTGAGGGATTGTCTTCCGCAGACAGGGATATCATTGCCGGGCTACTGGACGGACTCGACATCCGCTCGGCCGGGTTCATCGTGACCGTCTATGGCGATATCGTCGTGCCGCGCGGCGGGGTTCTGTGGACCGGCACGCTGATCGCGATCTGCGGCGAAGTGGGCATCAATGAATCGCTGGTGCGCACCGCCGTCTCGCGACTGGTCGCCGCGCATCGGCTGAAGGGAGAACGGGCGGGGCGGCGCAGCTATTACCGGCTGGATGCCTCGGCCCGGCAGGAATTCGACGCCGCCGCCGCGCTGCTCTACGCCGAGGACAAGCCGGCGCGGGGCTGGCAGATCCTGCATGCGCCCGCGATGACGCCCGAGGCCGCGCGGGGCCTGCGGCTGGGGCATATGGGCGGGCCGGTTTGGATCAGGCCCGACCGGGGCCGGGCCGCGCCTGAGGGTGCGATCTGTTTTCCCGCCGCTGATCCGCCGGTGCTGGGCGAGGTGGCGCAGTTCTGGGACCTGTCGGATCTGGACCTGCGCTATCGCGACCTGCTGGCGCGTTTCGGCGATCTGGCCCGGATCGCGCCGCAGGGGGGGCTGGCCGATCTGACCGCGCTGGTGGCGCGGTTGCTGCTGGTTCATGTCTACCGGGGCGTCATGCTGCGCGACCCGCGCCTGCCGCAGGGCGCGCTGCCGCCCGGCTGGAAAGGGCAAGAGGCGCGCGATCTGTTCCGGAGCCTTTACGCCGCGCTGACGCCGCAGGCGGAACGCTACGTGGGCGCGCATTTCGAGGGGGTGGACGGCCTCTTGCCGGCGCGGACGCCACAGACCGAGGCGCGACTGGCCGGGGTTCTGGCCTCCTAAGCCGTTGAAAAGAGGGCAGGGGAGAGTGCCGACCTTAATACATCACAGATTTCCGCAAGAATTTTCTTTTCTGTGACGCATTGACGCGGTATAAGCTGACCAAGCGGTCGGTGAATGAGGGGATTCGCCGTCAGGGCCAGAGGAGATTTTCATGACCGACGCCTTCATCTGCGACGCTATCCGCACGCCCATCGGTCGCTATGGCGGTGCGCTGGCCTCGGTCCGGGCCGATGATCTGGCCGCCCTGCCGCTCAGGGCGCTGATGGAGCGCAACCCGGATGTGGACTGGTCGGCGGTCGACGACCTGATCCTTGGCTGCGCCAATCAGGCCGGCGAGGATAACCGCAACGTCGCCCGCATGGCGGTGCTGCTGGCCGGGATGCCGATCAATGTACCCGGCACCACGATCAACCGGCTTTGCGGCTCGGGCATGGATGCGGTGGGCATGGCGGCCCGCGCGATCCGGGCGGGCGATTGCGATTTCATGGTCGCCGGCGGGGTCGAAAGCATGACCCGCGCGCCCTTCGTCATGCCCAAGGCCGACAGCGCCTTTTCCCGCGCCAATGCGGTCTATGACACCACCATCGGCTGGCGTTTCCCCAACCCGGCGCTGAAAAAGGCCTTCGGTACCGACTCGATGCCCGAGACCGCCGACAATGTCGCCGCCGATTTCGGCATCAACCGCGCCGATCAGGACGACTTCGCCGCCCGCTCGCAAGCTCGGTGGGAAGCGGCGCAGGCGGCTGGCGTCTTTGCCGACGAGATCGTTCCGGTGACCATCCCGCAGCGCAAGGGCGATCCGCTGGTCGTGACGGCGGACGAACATCCCCGCCCCGGCACTACCGCCGAGATGCTGGCCCGGCTGAAGGGCGTGAACGGCCCCGACCTGACGGTCACGGCCGGCAATGCCTCGGGCGTGAATGATGGTGCTGCGGCGCTGGCGATCCTGTCGGGCGAGGCGGCGGCGCGGCATGGCCTGACGCCCAAGGCCCGCATCGTTGCCATGGCGGCGGCGGGGGTCGAGCCGCGGATCATGGGCATCGGCCCGGTCCCGGCGGTCCAGAAGGTTCTGGCCCGCGCCGGGATGACACTGGACCAGATGGATGTGATAGAATTGAACGAAGCCTTCGCAGCGCAGGCTCTGGCCGTGCTGCGGCAGCTTGGCCTGCCCGATGACGCCGACCGGGTGAACCCCAATGGCGGCGCCATCGCCCTTGGCCATCCCTTGGGGATGTCGGGGGCACGGCTGGTCACGACCGCGATGTATCAGCTGCATCGCACCGGCGGGCGTTACGCCCTCTGCACCATGTGCGTCGGTGTCGGTCAGGGCATCGCGATGATCATTGAACGCGTCTGACCGGGAGGCAGGACCATGTATGCTCAGATGGTGAAATCGGAAGGCATGAAGTCGCGCGACGAGATGAGCGCCGAGGAACAGGCCTTTCAGGACCGCATCGACCGGGGCGAGAAGATCGAGCCCAAGGAATGGATGCCCGAGGGCTATCGCAAGACGCTGATCCGCCAGATCGGCCAGCACGCCCATTCCGAGATCGTCGGCCAGCTGCCCGAAGGCAACTGGATCACCCGCGCGCCCACGCTGGAGCGCAAGGCGATCCTGCTGGCGAAGGTGCAGGACGAGGCCGGCCACGGGCTCTACCTCTATTCCGCCTGCGAGACGCTTGGCGTCACCCGCGATGAGCTGATGGAACTGCTGCACGCCGGGAAGATGAAATATTCCTCGATCTTCAACTATCCCACCCTGACCTGGGCCGATATGGGCGCGGTCGGCTGGCTGGTCGATGGCGCGGCGATCATGAACCAGGTGCCGCTGCAGCGCACCAGCTATGGCCCCTACAGCCGGGCGATGATCCGCATCTGCAAGGAGGAAAGTTTCCACCAGCGGCAGGGCTATGCCATCATGATGAAGATGGCCTCGGGCACGCCGGCGCAGAAGAAGATGGCGCAGGATGCGCTGAACCGGCTCTGGTATCCCTCGCTGATGATGTTCGGCCCCTCGGACAAGGACTCGGTCCATTCGGCGCAGTCGATGTCCTGGAAGATCAAGATGAACACCAATGACGAGCTGCGGCAGAAGTTTGTCGACCAGACCGTGCCGCAGGCCGAGTACCTGGGCCTGACCGTTCCCGATCCCGCGCTGAAATGGAACGAAGAAAAGGGCGGCCACGACTTCTCGGAACCCGACTGGTCGGAATTCTATGACGTGCTGGCCGGCAATGGTCCCTGCAACAAGGACCGTCTGGGGGCGCGGGTGAAGGCCTGGGACGACGGCGCATGGTTCCGCGACGGTCTTGTCGCCCATGCCCGCAAGGCCGCCGCCCGCCGCACCCCTGCCGCCGCCGAATAATCACGCTTTTTGAGGGAGAGACCCATGTCCAAGGAATGGCCCCTGTGGGAGATTTTCATCCGTGGTCAGCACGGGCTGAACCATCGCCATGTCGGCAGCCTGCACGCCCCTGATGCCGAGATGGCGGTGCTGAACGCCCGCGATGTCTATACCCGCCGCAACGAGGGCGTGTCGATCTGGGTGGTCCGCTCGGCCGATATCACCGCCTCCAGCCCGTCGGAAAAAGGCCCGCTGTTCGAGCCGGCGAATTCCAAGGTCTATCGCCACCCGACCTTCTTCGACATCCCCGATGAAGTGGGGCATATGTGATGCCCTCGCTTCCCGACATGACCACGGCCGACGCCGCCGATCTGGCGCGCGCGCAGGCCGCCGCCCATCCGGGCCAGACCGCGCCCCGTCCCGATGCCGACCAGGAGGCGCTGTTCGAGGCGCTTCTACGCATCGGTGACAGCACGCTGATCCTTGCGCATCGCGTCTCGGAATGGTGCGGCCATTCGCCGGTGCTGGAAGAGGATATCGGCCTTGCCAATGTGGCGCTGGACCTGATCGGCCAGACGCAGATGTGGCTGGGACTGGCTGCCGAGGTCGAGGGCAAGGGCCGCAGCGACAATGATCTGGCCTATCTGCGCGATGCCTGGGATTTCCGCAACCTGCTGATCGTTGAGCGTCCGAATGGCGATTTCGGCCAGACCCTGATGCGGCAATTCCTGTTCGATGCCTATCATCTGGAACTGCTGAGCGCGCTCATGCAATCGGCCGATCCGCGCGTGGCCGAGATCGCCGCCAAGGCGGTGAAGGAAGTGGCCTATCATCTGGAACGCTCCTCCGACCTGGTTATCCGCCTTGGCGATGGCAGCGAGGAAAGTCACCGCCGGATGCAGGACGCGCTGAACGATCTGTGGCCCTATACCGGCGAGATGTTTCTCTCGGACGACAAGGACGTGACGCTGGCCGCCGAGGGCGTGATGCCCGATCCCTCGAGCCTCAGGGCGAAATGGGACGCGGTGGTGCGCGAGGTGCTGGACGAGGCGACGCTGTCGATCCCCGAAAGCGACTTTGCCCACAAGGGCGGCAAGCAGGGCGTCCATACCGAGCATCTGGGCTATATCCTCGCCGAGATGCAGTTCCTGCAGCGCGCCTATCCCGGCGCAAGCTGGTAAGCGGTCGTGGAACAGGTCGCCGCCGCACAGCCTGATCTGGCGCAGGTCTGGGACTGGTTGTCCGAAGTGCCGGACCCCGAGATCCCGGTCATCAGCCTGACCGATCTGGGCATCATCCGGAATGTCGAATGGCAGGGGGATGTGCTGGTCGTCACCGTCACGCCCACCTATTCGGGCTGCCCGGCGACCGGCATCATCAACCTAGATATCGAGACGGCTTTGCGCGATCGCGGCATCGGCAAGCTGGTCCTGAAACGGCAGATCTCGCCGCCCTGGACCACCGACTGGATCAGCGCCGAGGGGCGGGAGAAGCTGCGCGCCTATGGCATCACGCCGCCGGTCGATGGCACCGCCGCCGACGGACGGCTGGCCGGGCGCGTGGCGCGGATGGCCGGGTCCACGAACCTGACCATCGAATGCCCGCGCTGTGGCTCGACCAAGACCGAGAAGGTCAGCCAGTTCGGCTCGACCCCCTGCAAGGCCAGTTATCGCTGCACCGGCTGCCTCGAGCCCTTCGACTATTTCAAATGCATCTGAGACTGCATTCCGCATCAGGAAGGATACCCACATGGCACGCTTCCACCCGCTGAAGGTGACGGATGTGCGTCGCGAAACGCGCGATGCGGTCGTCGTGACCCTTGCGCCTTCGGACGAGCATCGCGAGCTGTTCGATTTCACCCAAGGGCAATACCTGACCTTCCGCCGCGATTTCGACGGCGAGGAACTGCGCCGTTCCTATTCCATCTGTGCCGGCAGGGACGAGGGCGCGCTGCGCGTGGGCATCAAGCGCGTCGATGGCGGGGCCTTCTCGACCTGGGCCAACGAGAACCTGCAGCCCGGCGACGAGATCGAGGCGATGCCGCCGATGGGCCGCTTCAGCACCGCGCTGGATCCCGACGCCGCCCGCACCTACCTGGGTTTTGCCGCCGGTTCGGGCATCACCCCGGTCCTGTCGATCATCAAGACAGTGCTGGCGCGCGAGCCGAAATCGCGCTTCACGCTGGTCTATGCCAACCGCCAGATCAACTCGATCATGTTCCGCGAGGAGCTGGAGGATCTGAAGAACCTCTATCTCGGCCGCTTCGCCGTCATGCATATCCTCGAGACCGAGGGGCAGGAGATCGACCTCTTCACCGGCCGGATCGATGCCGAGAAGATGGCGGGGCTGTTCAAGCACTGGATCGAGGCCGAGGGCGTCGATACCGCCTTCATCTGCGGCCCCGAGCCGATGATGCTGACCGTGGCGCAGGGCCTGCGCGATCACGGGCTGGGGGACGAACAGATCAAGTTCGAGCTTTTCGCCAGCAGCCAGCCGGGCCGGGCCAAGGCCAAGGCGGTGTCGCGCGACGCGGTGGAACCCGGCAGCGGCACCGAGGCGACCGTCACGCTGGACGGTGCCACCCGCAACTTCCAGATGCCGCGTCAGGGCGAGACCATTCTGGACGCCGCCATCGCCAACAGCATGGACGCGCCCTATTCCTGCAAGGCCGGGGTCTGCTCGACCTGCCGCTGCAAGGTGCTGGAGGGCGAGGTCGAGATGGCGGTGAACCACGCGCTGGAAGATTACGAGGTTCGCGCCGGCTATGTGCTGAGCTGTCAGGCCTATCCGCTGAGCGAGCGGGTGGTCGTGACCTATGAGGAATGACCGGCAGGGGGGGAGACCAGCCATGACCGAGACCATGAACATCGAGGACTATCTCGCCAAGGGTGGCGTCCTGACCGCGCCGGGGAACGCCCCCGCCCGCTATCGTGGCGAGCTGATGCGGCTGATGTCGTCTTTCGTTGACAGCGAGCTGGCCGGTTCGGCGGGCTTTGCCAATGCGATCAACTTTGCCCCCGGCATCAAGGAACGCATCGCCGCCAGCCGGATCACGCTGGAAAAGGCCGACCATGCCGGTCGCGTGCTGGAGGTGATGGCCGATTTCGGCACCGACATGGCGCGTTATCAGGCGCAGCACCAATGGGATGCGCGGGTCGCGCGCGATGCCGATCTGGGCACCACGCGCCAATCGGGCGACATGCGCCTGTCGGTTCTGCACTACCCGATCACCGGCTGGACCGATGCGGTGGTGATGAACGTGCTGCAGGGTCTGGCGACCGATGTGCAGATGACCGAACTGACCCGCGTCTCCTACGGACCCCTGGCCGAGGTCTTCCGCCAGATCGCGCCGCGCGAAAAGCGCCATGCCGAGCTGGGTCTGGAAGGGCTGGAGCGGATCGTGGCGACAGAGGCAGGCCGGCGCGAGGCGGTGAAGGCCATCGCCTATTGGCGCCCGCGCGTGGCCGCAGGGTTCGGCATGGCCCATTCGGGCCGCTTCGAGACGCTGAAGAAATTCGGCCTGCGCCATGCCACGAACGAGGACCTGCTGGCCCGCTGGCAGAACCTGACCGGCGGACACCTGGCCGCTCTGGGCCTTTGACCCGCATCTGATCCCCCCAAAGAATTTCCGAGGAAAAGCCATGACAACACCGCGCCGACTTGAAAGCTATGTCGGTGGTCGCTGGACCGCCGGCGCGAAGGACGGAGTGCCTTTGCTGGATGCCGCCACCGGCCAGACCGTGGCGCTGATCGACTCGACCGGCATCGATTTCGGCGCCGCGCTGGCCTATGGCCGTGAGGTCGCGGGGCCGAAGCTGCGCGCCATGACCTTCCACGAGCGCGCGGCGATGCTGAAGGCACTGGGGCTGGCGCTGATGGCGATGAAGGAAGAATTCTACACCGAAAGCCTGCATACCGGCGCCACCCGCAGCGACGCCTGGGTCGATATCGAGGGCGGCATCGGCACCATGCTGACCTTTGCCTCCAAGGGCCGGCGCGAATTGCCGAATGCGCGGGTGATGGTCGATGGCGATGTCGAACTGCTGTCGCGCGACAACAGCTTCAGCGCCCAGCATATCCTGACCTCGCTGCAAGGCGTGGCGGTGCATATCAACGCCTTCAACTTCCCGATCTGGGGGATGCTGGAAAAGATCGCGCCGACGCTGCTGGCCGGGATGCCCTGTCTGGTGAAGCCCGCCAGCCAGACCGCCTACCTGACCGAGCTGATGGTGCGCCGCATCGTCGAGACCGGCATCCTGCCCGATGGCGCGCTGCAACTGGTCAGCGGCTCGGTCGGCGATCTGCTGGACCATATGACGGCGCAGGACGCGGTGACCTTTACCGGCTCGGCCTGGACCGGGCGCAAGCTGAAGGCGTATCCGGCGATCATCGCCAATTCGGTGCGCTTCACCATGGAGGCCGACAGTCTGAACGCCTCGATCCTCGGCCCCGATGCGGCGCCGGGAACGCCGGAGTTCGACCTGTTCGTGAAAGAGGTCGCCCGCGAGATGACGGTGAAGGCCGGGCAGAAATGCACCGCCATCCGCCGCGCCTTCGTGCCGCGTGCTTTCAGCGAGGCGCTGGTCGCCGCGCTTGGCGAGCGGCTGGCGAAAACCGCCGTCGGCCTGCCGGGGGAGGAGGGGACGCGCATGGGTCCGCTGGCCAGTCAGGACCAGCGTGAGGAGGTGCGCGAGCGCATCCGCGAATTGCAGGCCGTGGCCGAGATCGTCGCCGGCGATCCGGGTTCGGTGCGGCTCAGTTCGGGCGATGCCGAGGCCGGGGCCTTCCTGAACCCGGTGCTGATGTATGCCGACAAACCCTTCGACGCCGCGCCGGTTCATGATGTCGAGGCTTTCGGGCCGGTGGCGACGGTCATGCCCTATGACGGGCTCGACGAGGCGATCGCGCTGGCGAAGCTGGGCAAGGGCTCGCTGGTCTCCTCGGTCTTTACCGACGATCCACGCGTGGCCGAGGAACTGGTTCTGGGCGTCGCGCCCTGGCATGGCCGGGTGCTGATCGGCAACCGCGCCTCGGCCAAGACCTCGACCGGGCATGGCTCGCCCCTGGCGCCGCTGGTCCATGGCGGCCCGGGCCGCGCCGGTGGCGGCGAAGAAATGGGCGGCATTCGCGGCGTGAAGCACTACATGCAGCGCACGGCGGTGCAGGGCGCGCCGCGGCTTCTGTCAGCGGTGACTGGGCGCTGGATCGAGGGGGCGGATACCCAACAGGGCGAACATCCCTTCCGCAAGTCCTTGGCGGAACTCAGGATCGGCGACCAGCTGATCACCGCCAGCCGGGTCATCACCAAGGAGGATGTGGAGCATTTCGCCCATTTCACCGGCGACACCTTCTATGCCCATATGGACGAGGCGGCGGCCAAGGCGAACCCGTTCTTCGATGACCGGGTGGCGCATGGCTACCTGATCGCCTCCTTCGCGGCGGGGCTGTTCGTCGAGCCCAATCCCGGCCCGGTGCTGGCAAATTACGGCGTCGACAACATGCGCTTCCTGACCCCGGTCTATTTTGGCGACAGCCTGCAGGTGCGACTGACCTGCAAGGAGATCAACCCGCGCGAGTCGGCCGAACATGGCGAGGTGCGGTGGGATTGCCGGGTGACCAACCAGAAGGACGAGGTGGTGGCGCAATATGACGTGCTGACCATGGTGGCAAAGACCTGGCCGCTGGCCGGATGACAACAGGGCAGGGGGCGCTGCCCCCCGCCGGTTCCGCCGGATCAGGAAGGCCCGGCCCATCGCAGGTGGCGCCATTGCCCTATCCGGCAGCATCCAGCGCGATGGCCTCGCTGACCAGCTGCGCCAGCTTTCGCCGATCCGGATCGGTTCCCAAGGGCAATTTCACATGCCGCATCTGTACACCGCTTCCCTCCAGCAACCCATCAGGATCGCTCAGCCTTGCGCCCTTCGAGAAGCCCAGTGACACGTGTCCCTTTGCCGTCTGGATGTAGCAGACCATCGACCTGCCCGAATAGCATGGCTGACCCCATTTGAGCTCCTCGCCCAGCCCTGCATCCTGCGAGAGGACGATATCCCGCAACGCCGCAGCAAGTTTTCGCTGGTCCTCGATCAGACCGGAGAACCACTTTTCGACTGCAGGTGTCATGGAGGCCACCCCATCAATCCGCATCCTTGATGATGGCATCCTAGCAGATTTTGGCCGCGATCAAGGGACCGACCGTCAGCGGACCGACTTGATGCCCTCGAGGATCAGCGTGGTGGCCACGTCGGCATAATCATCGCGGCTGATCCGGCCGCCATCCTTGAACCACATGTAGACCCAGTTCATCATGCCGAAAAGCGACATGGTGACGGGCTGCAACAGGGGCCGTTCGCGGTCGTCGAGGTCGGGGTTGATCTCGCGCAGCACGGCGGCAAAGCGGCGGACGATGCGGCGCTCGATCTCGTGGATCTGCGCCTTCTGCTCGTCCGAAAGCTGCGAGGCGGCGTTCAGCTGGACCTTGTGCTGGTTGTCGGCGCCGCGATATTGCATCAGCACGCTGCCGACCAGCACCCTGAGCCGCGCCTCGGGCGTCAGCGCCGGGTCATCGGCGGCCTCGATCGCCTCGTCCAACTCTTGCAGATGGGTGATGATGATCGCGAAGATCAGCGCGTCCTTGCCGGGATAGTAATGGTAAAGCAGCGCCTTGGACACCTGCCCATGCGCCGCGATCTGGGCCATGGAAGCTTTTTCCATGCCCTGTTCGGCGAAGACCTCGGCGGCGCTGTCCAGGATGCCGCGTCGTTTTTCCTCGAAATCGATCGCTCGTGTCCGAGCCATGAACTCTCCTTCGCGTCACCTGCCCCGGGGCAGTCTGCTGTCATTCCTTGGGGCGGTTGTCCACCACCCGCTTGGCCTTGCCCTCGGACCGCGCCACGCCGTTCGGCTCGAGCACGTTGACCTTGGTCGAGACGCCGACCACGCTCTTGATGTGATGCACCAGGTCCTTCGCCGCCTTGGCCCGGGCGTCGTCGCTGGACTGATCGGGGGTGCATTCGACATGGACGGTCATGTTGTCCATGCGCCCCGCGCGGGTCAGCTCGATCTGGAAATGCGGGGCGAGACCCGCGCATTTCAGGATCTGCTCCTCGATCTGGGTGGGGAAGACATTGACGCCGCGCAGGATGATCATGTCGTCGCTGCGCCCGGTGATCTTCTCGATCCGGCGATGGGTGCGGGCGGTGCCGGGCAGGATGCGGGTCAGGTCGCGGGTGCGATAGCGCACCATCGGCAGGGCTTCCTTGGTCAGCGTGGTGAAGACCAGCTCGCCCATCTCGCCATCGGGCAGCACCTCGCCGGTCTCGGGGTTGATGATCTCGGGATAGAAATGATCCTCCCAGACATGCAGCCCGTCCTTGGTCTCGACGCATTCCTGCGCCACGCCCGGACCCATGATCTCGGACAGGCCATAGATGTCGACCGCCTGCATGTTGAAGGCCTGCTCGATCTCCTCGCGCATGGCATTGGTCCAGGGCTCGGCCCCGAAGATGCCGACCTCGAGCGAGCTTTCGCGCGGGTCGAGGCCCTGGCGGTGGAACTCGTCGAGGATCGACAGCATGTAGCTGGGCGTCACCATGATGATGCGCGGCTTGAAATCGTTGATCAGCGTCACCTGCCGCTCGGTCATGCCGCCCGACATCGGCACCACGGTGCAGCCAAGGCGCTCGGCCCCGGCATGGGCGCCGAGCCCGCCGGTGAAGAGGCCATATCCATAGGCATTGTGCAGCATGTCGCCCGGCCGCCCGCCCGCCGCCCGGATCGAGCGGGCGACGAGGTTGGCCCAGTTGTCGATATCGCCGGTGGTATAGCCGACCACGGTGGGCTTGCCGGTGGTCCCGGACGAGCCGTGGATGCGCGCCAGTTTCGACTGCGGCACGGCGAACATGCCGAAGGGATAGCTGTCGCGCAGGTCCTGCTTCACGGTGAAGGGGAACTTGGCCAGATCGGCCAGCGTCTTCAGGTCCTCGGGGTGGATATCCGCCTCGATGAAGCGCTTGCGGTAGAAGGGCGAGTTCTCATAGGCATGTTTCAGCGAGCGCTTCATCCGGTGGAATTGCAGCGCCGCGATCTCGTCGCGCGAGGCGGTTTCGATCGGGTCGAGCTCTCGGGTCTGGCGGGATGTGGGGTGCATGGAATCCTCCCTTGCAAAGATCGCGGTCCGGTCAGTCCTCGACCGGCAGATGGGTGCCCTTGACGCTGCGCGAATGGCCGCGGAATTCGGCCACGTGCACGCCATCCTGGTTGGTCAGGCGAATGTCATAGATGCCCGAGCGGCCGCGGCGCGAGACCTCGGTCGCGGTGGCGGTCAGCCGGTCGCCGATGCGGCCCGGTTCCAGAAAGGTCACGCTGCAATGCTGCGCCACGGTCAGGGTGTTGTAGCTGTTGCAGGCAAAGGCAAAGGCGCTGTCGGCCAGCGTGAACATATAGCCGCCGTGGCAATTGCCGTGACCGTTCGACATGTCGGCGGTGATGGTCATCGACAGCGTCGCCGCGCCCGGGGCGATATGGTCAAGGTTCATGCCAAGGCGCTGGCTGGCCGAATCGTCGTTCCACATGGCGCGGGCCGAGGCTTCTGCCAGTTCCTGCGGGGTCATCTCGCGGACAGGTTTCATTGGCGCGCTTGTCATTGACCCGTGAACTCCGGCTTGCGTTTCTCGAGGAAGGCGGTGACGCCCTCGGCGTAATCGGCGCTGTGGCCGGCGCGCTGCTGGGCGTCGCGTTCCAGGTCGAGCTGGTCGTCGAAGCTGCTGGTGGCGGCGGCCTGGATCAGCTCCTTGGTCAGGCCCAGCCCAAGGGTCGCGCCGGCGGCCAGCCGCGCGGCGAGGGCCTGCGCCTCGGTCATCAGCGCCTCGTCATCGACGGCCTTCCAGATCAGCCCCCAGTCGGCGGCAGTCTCGGCCATCAGCGGCTCGGCGGTCAGCATCAGCGCCTTGGCGCGGGGCTCGCCCAGAATGCGCGTCAGGCTCCAGGTGCCGCCGGAATCGGGAACCAGCCCGATCTTCGAGAAGGCCTGGATGAATTTCGCCGAGCGCGCTGCCAGCACGATGTCGCAGACCAGCGCCATGTTCGCCCCGGCCCCCGCCGCCACGCCGTTCACCGCGCAGATGACGGGCTTCGACAGCGAGCGGATCATCCGCATGTTGGGGTTGTAGAACCGTTCCAGCGTCGAACCCAGATCGGGCTTCGGTCCGCCCTTGCGCGGATCGCGATTGCCCAGATCCTGCCCGGCGCAGAAGCCGCGCCCGGACCCGGTCAACAGCACCGCCCGCACGTCCTGATCGTCATGCGCCCGCTGCAGCCCTTCGCGCAGCGCAAGGTGCATCTCCTCGTCAAAGGCATTCAGCTTGTCGGGGCGGTTCAGGGTCAGCGTCAGCACGCCATCGGCAAGCGCCGACAGCACGGTCCGGGAACTGGTCATGGTCGTCCTCCTTGCCCGAAAATTGTCGGGCCCTCGCAGAAATGTGTTGCATAGACCGACCGGTCGGTCAATGATAAATGTAACGCAACGTCAGGACCGCCTTGGGGGAGGAGCGCATGACGACAATCTGCGACGGCCGCCGACCGGTCAACAGGACGATCGCGCGCTGACCCATAATCAACGCTCTGGGAGGAGCCCCATGAAAACGACCCTGACCACCACCGCCCTGTCGACGCTGCTGGCGCTTGGCCTTGCCACGGCGGCCTCGGCCGAGATCCGCATCGGTGCCACCCTGTCGGCCACCGGCCCCGCCGCCTTCCTCGGCGACCCCGAGGCGAAGACGTTGGAGATGCTGGTCGAGGAGGCCAATGCCGCCGGCGGGCTGAACGGCGAGGAAATCGCGCTGGTCCTCTATGACGATGGCGGCGACCCGAACAAGGCGCGCACCTTCGCCACCCGCCTGGTCGAGGATGACGAAGTGGTCGCCATCATCGGCGGCTCGACCACCGGCACCACGATGTCGATCGCCTCGGTTGCCGAGGATGCCGAGATCCCGTTCATCTCGCTGGCCGGTGCCATCGAGATCATCGACCCGGTCCGCCCCTTCACCTTCAAGACCCCGCATACCGACCGCATGGCCTGCGAAAAGATCTTCGAGGACATGCAGAAGCGCGAGATCACCACCATCGGCATGATCTCGGGCACCGACGGCTTCGGCGCCTCGATGCAGGCGCAGTGCAAGGACGTGGTTGGGAATTACGGCATCACCATCGCCGCGGACGAGACCTATAATCCGACCGATGCCGACATGACCGCGCAGCTGACCAAGATCAAGAATACTGCGGGCGTGCAGGCGGTGCTGAACCCGGGCTTCGGTCAGGGCCCGTCGATCGTCACCCGCAACTACAAGCAGCTGGCCATCGAGCTGCCGCTCTACCAGTCGCATGGCGTTGCTTCGGACGGGTTCATCGAGCTGGCCGGCGCCGATGCCGCCAATGGCGTGCGCCTGCCGGGTACCGCGCTGCTGGTGCCGGGCCTTCTGGCGGCGGATGATGCGCAAAAGTCGGTCGTTGATGCCTACAAGGCTGCCTTCGAGGGCAAGTACAGCACCCCGGTCAGCACCTTCGGCGGCTATGCCAATGACGCCTGGCTGATCCTGTCGAACGCCATCACCACGGCGGGCGAGGCCGATCCGGCGGCGATCCGCGATGCCATCGAGGCGACCACCGGCCTCGCCGGCACCACCGGCATCTACAACATGAGCGCCGAGAACCATCTGGGTCTCGACCTCTCGGCCTTCCGCATGCTGGAAATCAAGGATGGCGGCTGGACCCTGGTCGAGTGATCCGCGCGCCCCGCGCCCCTCATGGGCGCGGTGGCTTTCACCGGGCCGCGTGACGGCCTGCCCTGCCTGCCGGAGAGCCTCATGTCCGAGCTTCTGCAATTCCTCTTTTCCGGGGTGACTGTCGGCGCGGTCTACGCGCTGGTCGCGCTTGGCTTTACCATCATCTACAACGCCTCGGACGTGGTGAACTTCGCCCAGGGCGAGTTCGTCATGCTGGGCGGGATGCTGACCTTCGCCGGCTCGGCGGCGGGCCTGCCGCTGCTGCTGGCGGCGGTGATCGCCATCCTTGCGACGGCGGCGATGGGCGTCTTGATGAATAAGTTCGCCATCGAGCCCGCGCGCGGCGCGCCGGTCGTGTCGCTGATCATCATCACCATCGGCGCCTCGATCTTCATTCGCGGCGGCACGCAGCTGATCTTCGGCAAGCAGATCCACACCTATCCCTCGATCTCGGGCGACACGCCGATCCGCATCATGGGCGCAACGATCCTGCCGCAAAGCCTGTGGGTGATCCTCGGCGCGGTGCTGGTCTTCATCGGGCTGTGGCTGTTCTTCACCCGCACCCTTCTGGGCCGGGCGGTGCTGGCGACCTCGAACAACCGGCTGGCGGCGCAGTTGGTGGGCATCAACACCAATTTCGTCATGACCCTGTCCTTCGCGCTGTCGGCTGGCATTGGCGCGCTAGCCGGGGTGCTGATCAGCCCGATCACCATGACCTCCTATGATGTGGGGCTTGCGCTGGCACTGAAGGGCTTCGCCGCCGCCATGCTGGGCGGCATGGGCAATCCCAAGGGCGCGCTGGTCGGCGGGCTGTTGCTGGGACTGATGGAGGCGCTGACGGCGGGATACCTCTCCTCGCAATACAAGGACGCGGCGGCCTTCATCATCATCCTCGCGGTCCTCTTCTTTATGCCGCAGGGCCTCTTTGGCCGCAAATCGACCGAGCGGGTGTGACCATGAAACTCTCGTCCAAGCATGTCACCCTGCTGGTCCTGCTGGCCCTCGTGGCGATCAGCCCGATGCTGTTTCCCTCGGGCTATTACTACCGGGTCGGCGCGCTGATCTTCGTCAACGCCATCGCCGTCACCGGCATCGTCATCCTGACCGGCTATGCCGGCCAGATCAGCCTTGGTCATGCGGGTTTCGCCGGCATCGGCGCCTATGCCTGCGCGCTGGCCCCGGTGCATCTGGGCCTGCATCCGGCGCTGGCCGCGGTGCTGGGCGCGCTGATCTCGGCGGTCCTTGCCTGGCTGGTCGGTCGTCCGATCCTGCGGCTGAGGGGCTATTACCTCGGCGTTGCCACGCTTGGTTTCGGCATCCTCGTCTCGATGGTGCTGAACAATGAACGGCAGCTGACCGGTGGTCCCGACGGGATGGAGGTGCCCGATCTGGGCCTGCGCGGCGTGCTGAAGGACTGGGGCCTTGACCTCACGAATGGCCAGTTCTGGTATTTCTTCAGCGGCATCTGCCTGCTGATCGGGGCCTGGCTGGCGCTGAACCTCTATCACAGCCCGACGGGCCGGGCGCTGCGCGCGTTGCACGGGTCCGAGATCGCCGCCCGCGTCGTCGGCGTCGATGTGGCCCGCGAAAAGCTGAAGGCCTTCGTCATCTCGGCGGTCTATGCCTCGGCCTCGGGCTCGCTGCTCGCGTTGCAGAACAAGTTCATCACCCCCGATGTCGCCGGCTTCATGCACTCGATCGAGATGGTGACGATGGCGGTTCTGGGCGGCGTCGGCTCGGTCCTTGGCGCGGTCTTCGGCACGGCGGTCCTGACGCTGCTGCCGCAGGTGCTGACCGCCTTCGGCGAATATGAACAGCTGATCCTCGGGCTGGTGATGATGCTGGTGATGATCTTCCTGCCGGCGGGCCTCCTGCCGTCGATCCTGCGCAAACTCCGGGGGGCCGAGGCATGAGCGAACATCTTCTGTCGATCGAGGGGCTCGGCATCACCTTCGGCGGGCTGAAGGCCGTCGATGATGTCAGCTTCACCGTCCGTCCGGGCGAGATCGTCTCGGTCATCGGCCCGAACGGGGCGGGCAAGACCACGCTCTTTAACATGATCTCGGGCATCTACCTGCCGGGGCGCGGCAAGGTCATGCTGGGGGGCGAGGACGTGACCGGCCTGGCACCGAACCTTCTGGCGCAGCGCGGCATGTCGCGGACCTTCCAGAACCTGCAGATCTTCCAGTCGATGACCGTGCTGGAGAACGCCATCGCCGGCTATCACCTGACCGAGCGCGGATCGGTGCTGGCCGACCTTCTGAACCTCCCGGGCTCGCGCCGCCGCGCTGCGGCGGCGGCGGAGGGCGCGCGGGCGCTGCTGGCCCGCGTTGGTCTGGACCGGGCGGCGGATCGCGAAGCCGGCAGCCTGTCCTATGGCGCGCTGAAGCGGCTGGAAATCGCCCGGGCGCTGGCGCTGTCGCCGAAAATCCTGCTGCTCGATGAACCCGCCGCCGGCTGCAACGCCGTCGAGACCGAGGAGATCGATCACCTGATCGCCGAGGTCGCGGCATCGGGCGTCGCCATCCTGCTGGTCGAGCATGACATGAAGATGGTCATGCGCATCTCGAACCATATCGTCGTGCTGGACCATGGCGAGAAGATCGCTGAGGGCGAGCCCGCCGCGATCAGCCGCGACCCGGCGGTCATCGCCGCCTACCTGGGAACGGAAGCAGGGGAGACCGCCGATGCTTAAGGTCGAAGGCTTGCGGTCGAAATACGGCCGGATCGAGGTGCTGCACGGGATCAATCTGACCGTCGATTCGGGCGAGATCGTGACCGTGGTGGGGGCCAATGGCGCGGGCAAGACCACGCTGCTCAAGTGCCTCTCGGGCATCCAGCCAGTCTCGGCGGGCGCGATCCATTTCCGCGGCGAGGCGCTGACCACCGTGCCTGCCTACAAGCGTATCCATCGCGGTCTGGCGCAATCGCCCGAGGGGCGGCAGATCTTCACCAACCTGACGGTCGAGGAGAACCTGCGGCTTGGCGCCTATCAATACCGCGATGACCGGGTCGAGAAGGACATGGACGAAGCTTTCCACATGTTCCCGATCCTGCGCGAGAAGCGCAATCTGGCGGCGGGCGGATTGTCGGGCGGCCAGCAGCAGATGCTGGCCATGGCCCGTGCACTGATGGCGCGACCGGCCTGTCTGCTGCTGGACGAGCCGTCGATGGGCCTTGCGCCGATCATCGTGCAGCAGATCTTCGACGTGGTCAGCGAACTGAAATCGCTTGGGGTCACCGTGCTCTTGGTCGAACAGAACGCCTTCGGCGCGCTGAAGATCGCCGACCGGGGCTACGTGATGGAGACCGGCCAGATCACCATGGAGGGCCCGGCCGCCGAGCTGATCGCCGATCCGCGCATCCGCGGAGCCTATCTGGGGGTGTGAGCCGCGGCTAGGGCATCACCTCGAAGCGGTCGACATCGACCATGCCGTGATCGGTGATCTTCAGATGCGGGATCACCGGCAGGGCAAGGAAGGCCATCTGCAGGAACGGCTCCTCCAGCGTGACCCCCAGCCCCAGCGCGGCGGCGCGCAACCCGCGCAGCTGCTGTTCGACCACCTCGAAGGGCTCGAGGCTCATCAGCCCGGCGATCGGCAGTGCCAGTTCCGCCAGCACCTCGCCGCCCTCGGCCACGACAAAGCCGCCCTCGATCTCGGCCAGCCGCTGTGCGGCCAGCGCCATGTCGCCATAGTCGACGCCCACGGCGATGATGTTGTGGTGGTCATGGCAGACCGTGGCGGCGATGGCGCCCTTGGTCATGCCAAAGCCGCGCACGAAGCCGTTGGCGATATTGCCGTTCCTGCCATGCCGGTCGATCACCGTGACGCGGGCCAGGTCGCGGGCCGGATCGGGGCGCTTGTCGCCGCTGTCGGGGGTGATCTCTTCGGTCAGATGCTCGGTGATGATCTTGCCCGGCAGGATACCAATCACCGGGGTGTCAGTGCGGTTGCCGGCATAGCGGAAGGACTCGGCGCTGATCGTCGGCGGCTTGACCGAGTGCCGCGCCACTGGCGCAACCGTGCCGCGCGCCGCGAAGGCAGCGTCACCGACCACCCGCCCACCGGCGATGACCAGATCCGCACGGCATAGGGCCAGATCCGCCAGCACCACGATATCGGCGCGCTTGCCCGGTGCGATCTGGCCACGATCCTTCAATCCGAAGGCCTCGGCCGCGGACAGGCTGGCGGCGCGATAGGCTACCAGCGGCTCGACCCCGGCAGCAATGGCGGTGCGGATCATGTAATCCAGATGCCCATGCTCGGCGATGTCCAGCGGGTTGCGGTCATCGGTGCAAAGGCAGAGATAGGGGGAATTCCGCTCGGTCATCAGCGGGATCAGCGCGGTCAGGTCTTTCGAAACCGAGCCCTCGCGGATCAGCACCCGCATCCCCTTCTGCAGCTTCTCGCGCGCCTCGGCGGCCGTGGTCGCTTCGTGCTCGGTGCGGATGCCGGCGGATAGATAGGCGTTCAGATCCTTGCCCCGGACCAGGGGCGCATGGCCGTCGATATGGCGGCCACGAAAGGCCTCGAGCTTGGCCAGCGCGCCGGGGTCCTTGTGGATCACGCCCGGGTAATTCATGAACTCGGCCAGCCCGATCACCGCCGGATGATCCATCAGCGGGGTCAGATCGCCCACCTCGAGCCGGGCGCCAGCCGTCTCCATCGTGGTCGAGGGCACGCAGGAGGAAAGCTGCACCCGGATATCCATCAGCGTATGGGCGCTCGCCTCGAGGAAATAGCGGATGCCGGCGAGGCCCGCGACATTGGCGATCTCGTGGGGGTCGCAGATGGCGGTGGTGACGCCCTTGGGGCAGACGCAGCGGTCGAATTCGAAGGGCGTGACGCAAGAGCTTTCGATATGCAGATGCGTGTCGATGAAGCCCGGCACGAGGATTTTTCCGCTGACATCGATGACCTCGCGCCCCTCGTAATCGGCGCAGGTGCCAACGATGGTATTGCCGCAGATCGCCACATCCCCCTCGAGCAGATCGCCGGTCACCAGATCCAGCACCCGCCCGCCGCGCAGCACCAGGTCGGCCGGTTCGCGGCCATGGGCCTGATCGATCAGGTCGGGAAGGGGCGGAAGGGTCGGCATGGCGGCACCTGCATCAGCCGGGATGGCTGGCCTGCGGTTGTCGGCCAAGGGGCGGGCCTTGTAAAGAGAGGCCCCGCCCACCGGGACGGCGGGCTGCGCAGGCAGACAGGTCTGGTCGGAGCGATCAGAAGTCCTGCCGATAGGTCAGATCGACCGAACAGGCCTCATAATCGTCCTGCCCGATGCCGTCATAGCGGGCCGCGAGGCGCAGCCAGCCCCGGTTCACCATATCATAGTCGACCACCAGCTCGATCCCGCCGCGCCAGTCCTCCCTGCGCGCGTTCAGCGCCCGGGTCCGGGAATAGGTACCCGACAGCCCGCCGCTCAGCGTCATCACCCCATTCTTGACCGCGATCGGCACCTCGAGACCCAGCCCGAATTCAGCCTCGGTCATGATCACCTGCTGCCCGGCCACGGCATCGCCGCTTCTGTCGCGATAGGCATCCAAACTGTCCTTCAGATGCGACAGGTCCAAAGAGGGGATCAGTACGGCACCATTGCCGATTCCATGGCGACCCTCGATCCCGGCGGTCATGAGCCAGCGTTTGCCCTCCACGTCATCCTCGGTCAGACCTGGCAGGGTTACCGTGTTGTCGATCTGGCCCCAGAGTGCCGAGGCCGAGAAGACCAGCGGCTGATCTGCCATGCGCCCGACCCAATAGGGTCCGACCAGCCAGCCATCGCCTTCGAACCGGCCCATCGGTTCACTGACATCGGTCTTGCTGCGGTCAAGCTGCAGCATGGCGCCGATCAGGTTGTTGGTCTCGCGATGGAGATGCGCCCCCAGCGCCAGGTTCACATAGTCGCTCTCGGCCCCCTCGATATCGGACCATTCGCCCTTGGCATTGATCCACCAGCCCGCCTCCGAGACATAGGCGATGTCGATCGTGCCGCTGCCCGCCAGCATCATTGCGTCGCCGGTGCCGCCCCCCGGGTCAAAGTAGCTGCGCAGCTTGGGCTGCGCGGCGATCAGGGCACGGCCGCGCGCCGTCATCCCCTGGGCTGCGACCTCACGGGCCATCTCTGCCAGATTGGCGCGGATGGTCAGCGGCGGGGCGGCAAGGCTGGGATTGCCGGCCGCATCCTCGGCCGCGCCCTCGGGCAGGGCGACCGTCAGGCTTTCGCCTGTGGCTGGGGTGGTGATCCGCGCGCTGTAGCTTGCGCCCGACCCCGACAGCGAGACCACCCGGCCATTGCCGCGCAGGTCGCCCGCCACCAACCCGCTGACCGGTTCCGAGAAGCGGATGGTGATGGTGATGGTGTCGCCCGGCACAAAGCTGTCGCCGGCATAGGCCAGTTCGGCGGTCGGCGGCGTGGCATCACCGGGTGGCAGCACCATGACCCGCAGGCTATCCGTCGGTGACGGGTCGATGCCGTCATGCACCGAGAGGCTGAAGCTCAGCGCCTCTGCCGCTTCGCCCGGTTCGAGCAAGGGTGCGGTAAACTGCGCGATGGGCTGGTCGTCCCCGCTCAGCACCACCGAGGGGCCGTCGGTCTGCGTCCACAGATAGCTCAGGCTCTGTCCCGTGTCATTGGCCGAGGAAGCGCCCCCATCCAGGCGCACCACCGCCCCCGACGCCACTTCGAGATCGCCGCCTGCACGGGCGGTGGGCAGGGTATTTGCTGCGGCCTGAATGGTGATCTGGACGGTGGACTGGGCCGAGACCGAAACCCCGTCATCGACGGTCAGCTGGAAGGTCAGAACCGCATTCGGCGATCCGGCGGGTAGGACCGGCGGATCAAAGCGGGGATTGGGCGAGGTCGGATCGTCGAGCACCACCGCAGGGCCGGCTGTCTGGGTCCAGAGATAGGTCAGGCTCTGCCCCGTGTCGTTGGCCGAAGAGGCCCCGGCATCCAGCGTCACCGTGCTCCCCGAGGCAACCGTCTGGGGTGGCCCGGCATCCGCTGTCGGCGGGGTGTTCGGCTCGGCGGTGACGGTGATCCGGACCATGTTCGGGGCAGAGGTTGCGATCCCGTCATTCACCACCAGGCAGAAGACCAGCATCTCCATCGGCCCCGTCACCGGCACCGTCGGCGCGGTGAAGCTGGGTGTGGCGCTGGTCGCATCGCTGAGCACCACGGTCGGCCCGTCGGTCTGGGTCCAGAGGTAGGTCAGGGTCTGCCCGGCATCATTGGCAGAGGACGCGCTGCCGTCCAGCATCGCGCTGGCGCCCGACGCAAGCGTCTGGCCCGGCCCGGCACTGGCCGTCGGCGGCGTGTTCGGCGGCGGGGTGACGGTAATCTGGATCGTATCGGCGGTGGAGTCCTCGACCCCGTCATTCACCACGAGGCTGAAGGTCAGCACCTCCGGCGCAGCCCCCACGGCCAGCGTGGGCGCGCTAAAGCCGGGCGAGGCGACCGAGGCATTGTCGAGCGTGACCGCCGTGCCGCCGGTCTGGGTCCAGGCATAGGTCAGGCTTTGCCCGGCATCATTGGCGGACGACGCGCTGCCATCCAGCGTCACGCCGGCACCCGACGCAAGCGTCTGGTCCGTCCCGGCACTGGCTGTCGGCGCCGTGTTCGGCGGCGGGGTGACGGTGATCTGCACCGTGTCGGCAGGGGAGGCCTCGACCCCGTCATGCACCACGAGGCTGAAGGTCAGCAACATTGGCGCATCGCCCACATTCAGCGTCGGCGCGGTGAAGCCGGGCGTGACGCTGGTGGCATCGCCGAGCGAGACCGCCGTGCCGCCAGTCTGGGTCCAGGCATAGGTCAGGCTCTGCCCGCCATCATTGGCCGAGGAGGCCGAACCGTCCAGCGTCCCAGCTGCGCCCGAGGCGAGGGACTGATCCGGCCCGGCACTGGCCGTGGGCGGGATGTTCGGTGGCGGGGTGCTCGGCGGCGGAGTGACGGTGATCTCAACCGTGTCAGCGACGGAGTCCTCGATCCCGTCATTCACCACGAGGCTGAAGCTCAGCACCACCGGCGTATCCCCCATGTTCAGCGTCGGGGCGGTGAAGCCGGGCGATGCGATCGAGGCATTGCTGAGCGAGACCGTGGTGCCACCGGTCTGGACCCAGGCATAGGTCAGGCTTTGCGCGGCATCATTGGCCGAGGAGGCGCTGCCATCCAGCGTCACGCCATCGCCCGAGGCGACCGTCTGGTCGGGCCCGGCATTGGCCGTCGGTTGGGTGTTCGGCGGCGGGGTGACGGTGATCTGCACCGTGTCGGCGGTGGAGGAGGCAATCCCGTCATTCACGATGAGGCTGAAGCTCAGCACCTCGGGCGCATCCCCTGCATTCAGCGTCGGCGCGATGAATGCGGGCGCGACGCTGGTGGCATCGTCAAGCGAGACCGCCGCACCCCCTGTCTGGGTCCAGGCATAGGTCAGGCTTTGCCCGGCATCATTCGCCGAAGAAGCCGAACCGTCCAGCGTCCCGGGGTCGCCCGAGGCGAGGGACTGATCCGGTCCGGCAACGGCCGTCGGCGGGTGCTCGACCGCAACGCGGGTGTTGATGAAGCTTGTCGAGAGCAGACCGCTCAGCGCAAGCTCGTAGCGATAGGTCACGGGGTCTTCCGGCGTGATCGCATCGAAGATGACACCCATGTAGTCGTCCGTGACATGGGTTCCGGTTGCGCCGTTCTGCGAGATGATGGTGACGCTGCTAAAGCCGCAGTTCTGTTTCAGCGAGTCCGCGGTGATGGGGTTGCTGGCGTAAGGGACACCGCCGGAGTAGAAATAGCTGCCTCCGACATCTTCATTAGGCGACTGAAACCAGATCCATGCGAGTTGGGTGACGTGGTTGTACACCTCGAAACTGCAGTTGGGGAACGCTTCCCGGCCCAAAGGCGTCGGATGCTGGAAAATGTACTGCGGACCAAATGCCCGGGCCCCGGGGGCACCGAAGACGGCAAAGAGCGGTGTGAGGATGAGCAGGCACAAACCCGGCAGAGGACGCATTCCGACCCTTTGATTTCGCGGGGAATCCCGCATGGTTGCGCCAAGCTTTTTACCGAAAAGTCGTAAAACAACTGCTAACAGCCTCTGACCGGGGGAGGCGGCTGCGCAGCCCGAGGCAGTGCCTGCATCACGCAGCCTTTGACTCTCGGCCTCCCGGCGGCTAAGGCAGCGGATCGGCTGTTCTGGGATGCGTGCGAGAGGTTGGAGGCGCGCGGACGGGACCGGGCCGTGAACCCGGGCCACGGCCCCCTATCAGGCAGACGAAATGACCCAAGACGAGATTGCCGCGCCTCTGGCCGCGGCTTTGGCCGAACGAGGCTATGAAACCCTGACCTCGGTGCAGCAGGCGGTGCTGACCCCCGATGCGCGCGGTCGCGACCTTCTGGTCTCGGCCCAGACCGGCTCGGGCAAGACCGTGGCCTTCGGCATTGCAGCCGCCCCCGACCTCTTGGACGGCGACAGCCTGCCGCAGGGGACGCCGCCGCTGGCGCTGGCCATCGCGCCGACGCGCGAGCTGGCCTTGCAGGTCGCGGCGGAACTGACCTGGCTTTATGCCGGAACCGGGGCGCGCATCGCCACCTGCGTCGGCGGCATGGATTACCGCACCGAACGCCGGGCGCTGGAGCGGGGGGCGCAGATCGTCGTCGGCACGCCGGGCCGGCTGCGCGACCATATCGAGCGCGGTGGCCTCGACCTTTCGGCGCTGCGCGTGGCGGTGCTGGACGAGGCCGATGAGATGCTGGATCTGGGTTTCCGCGAGGATCTGGAATTCATCCTCGGCTCCGCGCCCGAGAGCCGCCGCACCCTGATGTTCTCGGCCACCGTTCCCGCCGCCATCGAGAAACTGGCGCGCGACTTCCAGCAGGATTCGCTGCGGATCTCGGCCATGGGCGAGGCGCGCCAGCATGGCGACATCGCCTATCGCGCGCTGAACGTCGCCCTGCGCGACAAGGAAAACGCCATCTTCAACCTCCTGCGCTTCTACGAGGCGCGGACGGCGATCATCTTCTGCAAGACCCGGGCCAATGTGAACCACCTGCTGGCGCGGATGGGCAATCGCGGCTTCCGCGTCGTGGCGCTGTCGGGCGAGCTGTCGCAATCCGAACGCACCCATGCGCTGCAGGCGCTGCGCGACGGCCGGGCGCGGGTCTGCATCGCCACCGACGTGGCAGCGCGCGGGATCGACCTGCCGGGGCTCGAGCTGGTGATCCATGCCGACCTGCCGACGAATTACGAGACGCTGCTGCACCGCTCGGGCCGGACTGGCCGGGCCGGGGCCAAGGGGGTGTCGGCGCTGATCGTCACGCCGTCCGAATACAAGAAGGCGCAGCGGCTCTTGCAGGGTGCCAAGGTCGTGGCCGAATGGGGCCAGGCGCCCTCGGCCGACGAGGTCAGCGCGCGGGATGACGAGCGGATGCTGGACCACCAGGCGCTGTCGGCACCGCTCGAGGACATGACCATCGCCCGCGACCTGCTGGCCCGCTTCGGGGCCGAACAGATCGCCGCCGCCTTCGTGCAATTGTGGCGCGAGGGTCGCCCGCCCCCGGAGGAACTGGTGGACAGCCTGCCGCCCTCGGACGCCGCTCCGCGCGCGCCGCGCGAGTTTGGCGATTCCGTCTGGTTCGGCCTGTCGGTCGGCCATACCGGCCGGGCCGAGGCGCGCTGGCTGCTGCCCAAGATCTGCGAGGCCGGCGGCATCACCCGCGACGCCATCGGCGCGATCCGGGTGCGCGAAGAGGAAACCTATGTCCAGATCGCCACGGCCGATGCGCCGCGCTTTGGTGATCGGATCGAGATCGAACCGGGGCTGATGATGCGCCGGCTGCAGGGCGAGCCGGTACTGGACCGTCCCGCCGGACGCCCGGCCCCGCATCGCGGCTCGAAGCCCTGGGACAAGCCGGGGAAACCGCGCAAGCCGGCTGCCGAGGCGCCGGCCCCGGCCCGCGCGGTGGAATCCGCCGCCGCCGAGCCGGCATGGTCGCCCGCCGATGCCGGGCTGGAACCGGCACCCGCCAAAGCCGCCCGCGCCAAGCCGCGCTGGAGTTCCGCCGAGAAGGCCGCCAAGTCGCGCAGCAGTGATGCGGGCCCGGCAGGCGAGGGCAAACCCGCCGCCAAGGGCAAGGGCTGGGCAGCGCCGAGGTCCGAGGGCAAGCCTGCGGGCAAGTTCGGCGGCAAGCCGGGCGGCAAGCCCGCAGGAAAACCGGGTGGTAAACCCGGCGGCAAGCCGGGTGGCAAGTTCGGCGCCCCGCGCCGCGCCGAAAGCGGCAATGCCCCGCCCCGTCGCCCCAAGGGCCGGGGATAAGCCAGCACAACGCGGCGGGCGGGTTTCCCTGCCCCCGCCTCTGCGGCTAAAGAGACGGCAGAGCCGCAGCGCAGGACCTGCCGATGAGTGACACCGCCAGCGACGACATCCGGCTTGACGATCTCGGTTACGAGATCGCCGGACGGCCGGTGCTGTCGGGGCTTACGCTTGCCACCTCGGCCCGGTCCATCGGCGTGGTCGGGCGCAATGGTTCGGGCAAAAGCACGCTGGCGCGGCTGATGGCCGGGCTCTTGCAGCCGACCAGCGGTAGCATCCGCATCCACGGCCATGACCTGTTCCGCGACCGTCGGGCGGCGCTGGCAACCGTCGGCATCCTGTTCCAGAACCCCGAGCACCAGATCATCTTCCCGCGCGTCGATGAGGAGATCGCCTTTGGCCTGCGCCAGCAGGGCCAAGGCAAGACCGAGGCCGCCGAGGGCGCCCGCGCGGTGCTGGCCGGGTTCGACAAGCTGCACTGGCAGGACGCGCCCATCGCGGCGCTGTCGCAGGGGCAGAAGCATCTGGTCTGCATGATGGCGGTGCTGGCCATGCGGCCAAGGCTGATGATCCTCGATGAACCCTATGCCGGTCTCGACATCCCGACGCGGCGGCAATTGCAGCGCTACCTGAACCGGGCAGAGACGCGGCTGTTCCACATCTCGCATGACCCCGCCGATCTGGCTGATTGCGATCGGGTCTTCTGGCTGGATCAGGGGCGCATTCTGGCACAGGGCGCACCCGGCCCGGTGCTGGCCGACTTCACCACCGAGATGAACCGCTTGGGAGAGCTTGATGATCTCGCTGACCTCGCCGGTTGAGACCCGCGCCCATCGCTGGCCGGCCGGCGCGAAGCTGGCGGCGCTGTGTCTCGCCTCGACCGGGCTGTTCCTGACCGATAGCCTGACGGTGCATCTTGCCGCGCTGGCCGTCGTCCTTGCCCTCTATGCCGCGCCGGGCCGGGTGTTCCTCGCCGCCGGGATGCACCACCTGCGAGTCGTGCTGCCCTTCGTCCTGCTGCTGATGGTCTGGCATCTCGTCACCGGAGAGCTGCGGGCCGGCGTGTTGATCATCTTGCGCATGGTGGTGCTGGTGGCGCTGGCCAATCTGGTCACCATGACCACGCGGCTCAGCGACATGACCGATCTGGTCCACCGCCTGACCGCGCCGCTGCGACGCCTCGGCCTGCCGGCTCATCTCCTGGAGACCGCGATCCCGCTGGTCATCCGCTTCATCCCCGTGCTGGTCGCCCGCGCCGAAACGCTGGCCGAAGCCTGGCGTGCCCGGTCCCGCCGCCGGCCCGGCTGGCGCCTGATCTTTCCGCTGATGCTTCACGCGCTGGACGATGCCGACCATGTCGGCGAGGCTTTGCGCGCGCGCGGCGGCCCCCTTGGACATAAGAGACCGGAGTAACCTCATGGAACGCGACCTTGCCCGCATCGCCCTTTTTGCCGCGCTGATCGCCGCGCTGGGGCTGGTGCCGCAGATCACCCTCGGCTTCGGCGTGCCGATCACCGCGCAGACCCTTGGCGTCATGCTGGCCGGGGCGGTGTTGGGGGCATGGCGCGGGGCGGCGGCCGCGGCGCTGCTGCTGTTGCTGGTGGCGCTTGGCCTGCCGCTTCTGTCGGGCGGGCGCGGGGGGCTTGGGGTCTTCGTCGGGCCGACCGCCGGCTTTGCCCTGGGTTTCCCGGTCGCGGCCTTCGCCACCGGGCTTTTCGTCGAGCATGTGCGCCTGCGATCTGCCGGGCTGACGGCAGGACTGGGCGCGGTCTTCGGCGGTATCCTGATCCTCTACCTTCTCGGCGCCACCGGCCTCTCCCTCGTCATCGACAAGCCGCTGGCCGAGGCGTTCAAGCTGGTCGCGGTATTCATTCCCGGCGACCTGCTGAAGGCCGTCATCACCGGGCTGCTGGTTCAGGCGCTGGCACAGGCGCGGCCGCAGGCGCTGGACTGGTATCGCGGTCGCGCGGCTGCGGGTGCGCGACGGCTGTAGCGGTTCCAGACTAAAAACCGATCGGTTCAGCACGAACCGACATGAAATCAGGCTCTTGCGGTATCGCGTGATACCCCCGCCGGCATTGCTGGCCGCCCTCCTCTGTTGTCATCGTTCGGGTCAGAGCTGACCGGATCACCCCGCCGTCCACACAAGGCATTCCCCGTCAGCCCGACCCTGACCCAAACACCACTCGGGTCCACGCCCAGGCCGCCGCGCGGTTCGGGCGGCGGACAGATATTCGGAGGAAACCCATGGAAACCCTGTTCAGACAGCTCGGCCGCATCCCCGGCGCGCTGATGATCGTGCCGCTGTTTCTTGGCGCCGTCGTCGCCAGCCTTGCACCCGGCATTCTCGAGATCGGCAGCTTCACCACCGCGCTGTTCAAAAGCGGCACGCCGGTTCTGATCGGTCTCTTCTTCGTCTGCGTCGGTTCGCAAATCGATCTGCGCGCGGCGGTCCCGGCGGTCGAGAAGGGCATCGTCCTTTTGCTGGCCAAGTTCGGCATTGCCGCCGCCATCGGCCTTTCGGTCGCTTTCCTCACGCCCGAGGGTACGCTGTGGGGGCTGCTGCCGGTCGCCATCATCGCCGCCATGTCAAACTCCAACGGTTCGCTGTTCGTCGCGCTGACCAGCCAGTTCGGCAATCGCAGCGACAAGGGCGCGATCTCGATCCTGTCGATCAATGACGGGCCGTTCCTGACCATGATCGCGCTTGGTGCCGCCGGCCTGGCGCAGTTCCCGGCGCTGGCGCTGTTCTCGGCCATCTTCCCGATGATCTTCGGCTTCATCCTCGGCAACAGCAGCCCGACGGCGCGGGCCTTTCTCGCGCCGGGCGAAAAGCTGATCATCCCCTTCGTCGCCTTCGCCATCGGCGCCGGGATCAATTTCGGCGTGCTCCTGAGCTCGGGTGCGGTCGGGGTGATCCTTGGCCTTGGCACGGTGGTCCTGTCGGGCGGGGCGGCGGTTCTGTGCCTCTGGGTCTGGCATGTGCTACGCCGTCATCCGCGCCCCACGCGCAACCTGGTCGCCGGGGCGGCCGAGGCCAGCACCGCCGGCAATGCCATCGCCACCCCCGCGGCCATCGCGCTGATCGATCCCTCGCTCGCGCCGATCCAGGGCATCGCCACCGCGCAGGTCGCCACCGCGGTTGTCTGCACCGCCTTCACCATGCCCTTCCTGGTGGCCTGGCTGGCCGGCTGGCAGCGCCGCAACGGCATCTCGCCCGAGGCCGAGGAGGCCTATTATGAAAGCAAATCCGCTGCCGGGCAGACAGCGGCGACCCCTGCGGAATAGGCCAGAGCAGCTTTGGAACACGGGGCAGGGGGCGGCGACGCCCCCTGATGCTTCGCGCCGCGCCGGCTGCTCAGTCGTCCAGCGCCACCGGGCCGATCGTTGGCCACAGATCGCCCGGTCCGGGGTTCTGGGCATCCGAGGCCCCGCCCAGATGCGTCATCACCCCCCAGACCGCGTTCAGAGCGGTCTGCACCGCGCCCTCGACCCAGGCCGGCGTCCAGCTGATCCCGTCGCCCGCCAGGAAGATACCGCGCTGTTCATAGGGCATGGCCGATTGCATGAAATGGCCATACATCCGGTGGTTATAGCGGTAATGGCCGGGCAGGGCGCCCTTGAAGGCGCCCAGGAAATTCTCGTCGCTTTCCCAGCTGACGCAGATCGGGTTGCCGCGGATATGGCTGCGGATGTCGATGCCGGGATAGACCTTGTCCAGCGCCGCCAATGCCAGCTCCACCCGCTTCTCGGGGCTCAAGGGCAGCACCTTCAGCGCATCCGTCATCCAGGAATAGCTGAGGCAGATCACCGCCGGCTTGTCGGGGCCATTGTCGAAGAAATAGGTGCCGCGCGTCAGCCGGTCGGTCAGGGTCATCGACAGGATCGGGCGGTCGGTCGCCGGGTCGATGTCGTTCCAGAAGGGCCGGTCGACCATGACAAAGGTTTTCGCCGCCTGCATGTAGCGGGTGCGGTCCAGTGCCATCCACAGCTTCTGGTCAAAGATCGCCTCGTCCACCGCGACCGAGGTGGTCAGCAGGTGGCTCTGGCAGGTGACCAGCACCGCCGCGTAATCACGCACGATGCCCCATTGATCGGTGACGGTGAAACCGCCGTTCCGCCGCCAGATGCGGCTCGCACGCCCCAGCGTCGCCCCGCCGTTCAGGCTGGCGAGCGTGGTGCCCTCGGGCCAATGCGCGCAAGGCGCGGGCTGGCGCCAGAGGCGGTGCAAGACGTTCTCGACGCCCCCCACGATGAAACGCTGGTGATCGTCCAGTTCCAGCAGGTTCACCCGCAGGATCTCGAGCATCGAGTTCGGGAAATCGCTGTCCCACCCGCCGGTGCCGAAACCGACCTGCCCGAAGACCTCGCGGTGGCGGAAGCTGAGCGAACGGAAGGCCTGCGAGGAGACGACGAAATCGTAAAACGTCCGCTCGTCCCATTTCTCGACCAGCGGGTCCCAGATCTCCTTCAGCCGCGCCACATCGCGGTCGCGCACCGCCTGTTGCAGATCGGCGAAATCCGCATGTTCCTGCAGCGCGGCGCGATAGGCCACGGCAACCTCGTGATAGAGGCGCGGCAGATCGTCCAGCGTGCGGGCGAAATGCGTCTCGCCTTCAAGGTCCACGATGGTCGAGCCGGCGGCGGGGGTCAGCGGGTTGGGGAAGGGCTGGCTCTCTAGCCCGACCAGATCGACATAGTGATAAAAGCCGGTCGAGGAGACCGGGAAGCGCATGCCCCCCAGTTCCGCCACCACATCCTCGGTGCCCTCGAAGGTCTCGGAGCGCAGACGGCCACCGAACTTGCCCGACTCGTAGATGATCGGGCGCAGGCCCAGCTTCATCAACTCGTGCCCGGCGATGATGCCGGCGGCACCGGCGCCGATGATGGCGACCTCGGTGCCGTGGTGCTCGGCGGGGATCGAGCCCAGCCCGGCGGGGTGGCTGATCCAGTCGTCATAGGCAAAGGGGAAATCGGGCCCGAAGGCGGTAACCGGTTTCGTGCTCATGCGTCTTTCCCCCAAGGTTTCCACCCGCATGGTCAATCGCCGCGGATCGGATAAAATGCCCTCGGATTATGGGCTTGGGAGGGGTCGGAAGTGAAGCTTGCACTCTGGCAGTCGCCGCCGGCAAACGGCCGGATTGATGATGTTTTTTCGGCGATCTGTCAGCAGCTGCGGGCAGCCGCCGCCGCCGGGGCAAAACTGCTGGTCGCGCCCGAGCTGATTCTGCCGGGCTATAATCGGCCTGACCTGCATCGCGAGCTGGCGCAGCCGCTGGACGGCGAATGGATCACCCGGCTGCGCGAGATGGCGCGCGAGGCCGGGTGCGGCATCTGCCTAGGCTGGGCCGAGCGGGCGGGCGAGGCGGTTTATAACGCCGCCACCACCATCGGGCCTGATGGCGCGGTGCTGTCGCATTACCGCAAGATCCAGCTTTTCGGGCCGATGGAGCAGGCGAGCTTTGCCCATGGCAGCCAGCTGGTGCCGGTGGTTTCGCTGGAGGATCAGGAGCTTGCGACGCTGATCTGCTATGACATCGAGTTTCCCGGCCATGCGGCGGAACTGGCGGCGGGGGGCGCGCGGCTGATCCTTGTGCCGACGGCCAATCCGATGGGCTACGAGCATGTGCAGCGGGTGCTGGTCCCGGCGCGTGCGCATGAGACCGGGGCGGTGGTCGCCTATGCCAATTTCTGCGGCGCCGAGGGCGGTCTGACCTATGGCGGGCTGTCGGTCATCGCGGGGCCGGATGGGCAGCCGCTGGCCATGGCGGGCGCCTATGGAGAGGCGCTGCTGGTCGTCGACCTGGCGGCGCTGGACAGCCTGCCAGCCGCGGCGTTTTCCGAGCAAGCGCAGGAATACCGGCCCGCGCGTTAGGTCAGGCCCGGTCCTGCCGCCGCCCCTGCCGCAGCAGGATCACTACCCCCGCCGCCGCCATGGCGGCCAGCGCGAACCATGTCAGCGCATAGATCAGGTGGGTGTTGCGGAAGGCGATGACGGTCAGCCCGCCGACGGGGTAGCCGCCGGGCTGTGGCGTGGCATCGGCATCGATGAACAGGGGCGCGACGGGGCCGAGGCTCTTGGCCGCCGCGATGGCCGCAACATCGCGGGAATACCAGCGATCCGCTGCCGGGTCGTTCACCCGCAGGAAGCCGCCGCCCGGTTCGGACTGGCGGGCAAGGCCGGTTACGCTGACCTCGCCCATTACCTGCCCCTCGGGTCGCGTTGCTGGGTCGGCACGCTCGGGCGGCACGAAACCGCGATTGACCAGCACGGTCCCCGCCCCGGTTCGCAGGGGCGTCAGCACCCAGAAGCCGCCGCCAAGTTCCGTCACCGCCTGCACCAGCGTCTCGGCCCCGTGGTCGAACTGGCCGGTGGCGGTGACATGGCGATAATCCTGTTCGCCGGGCGGGAGGGCGAGAAGATCGCTCAACCCCACCGGATCGGCCTCGACCCGCACCTCGACCTTCTGGATCAGGTCCAGCTTCCACGCCAGCCGCTGCATCTGCCAGACGCCCAATGCTGCGAAGCACAGGGTCAGCGCCACGCCAAGGATCAGCGCCAGCCCGACCTGCCAGCGCGGGCGCAGGGTGTCGTGGCTCAATTCGCCGGCGGCTCGGTCATCATGCCGGGCATCATGTTGGCATCCATGTGATACATGACCCAGACCGTGCCAACGACGGCGATGACCAGCACGATGATGGTGAAGACGAGCGAGATCAGCGTCCAGCCGCCCTCGGCCTTGGGGCTCATATGCAGGAAATAGACCATGTGCACGATGATCTGCGCCACGGCGCAGATCAGCACGAGGAAGGCCGTCAGCCGCTCGGACGAGAAGATGCCGGACATGACCAGGAAGAAGGGAATGGCGGTCAGGATGGCGGCAAGGATGAAGCCGGTGACGTAATCCTGCTTGGTGCCATGGGGGAAGGGGGCGGCGTGGGTCTCGTGGTGGCCCTCATGCGGATCGCTCATCAGATCATCCCCATCAGATAGACAAAGGTGAAGACCCCGATCCAGATCACGTCGAGGAAGTGCCAGAACATCGACAGGCATTCCAGCCGCCGCTGGTTGGCGCTGGTCAGCCCGTGCTTGCGGACCTGCAGAACCAGCGCGGCCATCCAGATCAGGCCGAAGGTCACATGCAGCCCGTGGGTGCCGACGAGGGTGAAAAAGGCCGAGAGGAAGGCCGAACGCCCCGGACCCGCGCCGATATGGATCAGGTGGTTGAACTCGTAAAGCTCGATGGCAAGGAAGGCGAGGCCAAAGCCCGCCGTGATCCCCAGCCATTTCATCACCTCTTTCTGGTCGCCCCGATGCATCGCCAGCATGGCAAAGCCATAGGTGATCGAGGAAAACAGCAGCATCGCCGTGTTCAGCGCGATCAGCCACAGGTCGAAGAGTTCCTTCGGCCCCGGCCCGCCGCCATAGCGATGGCCCAGCACCGCGAAGGTGCCAAAGAGTGTGGCGAAGATGAGGCAATCGCTCATCAGGTAGATCCAGAAGCCAAGCGGCGTGCTGTGGCCCTCGGGGTGATGCGGCTCCTCTTCCGGGTGGAAGACGCGCGGATCGGTGGGCTCTGTGATGATGGGCGTGCTCATGCTGTCTGGCCCGCCTGTCCCAAGGCCCGGCTGCGGGCGTCCTCGGTCGCGGTGACGGTGGCGGCGGGGATGTGGAAGTCGCGGTTATAGTTGAAGGTGTGCAGGATCGAGGCGAGGATCAGCGCGAGGAAGCTGACGGCGGCCAGCCACCAGATATGCCAGACCAGCGCAAAGCCAAGCGCGGTGCTGATCCCGGCAAGGATGATGCCGGCGCCGGTATTCCTCGGCATGTGGATCGGCTTGAAGTTCGACAGTGGCCGCTGGTAGCCGTGATCCTTCATGTCTTGCCAGGCATCCACGTCATAGACGACCGGGGTGACGGCGAAGTTGTAATCGGGCGGTGGCGACGAGGTCGACCATTCCAGCGTCCGCCCGCCCCAGATGTCGCCGGTGGTGTCGCGCAGCTGGTTGCGGTCGCGGATCGAGACGTAGAACTGCATCAGCATGGCGCCGATGCCGGCGGCGATCAGCAATGCCCCAAGCGCGGCGATGGCGAAATAGACCTGCAGCGAGGGGTCGTCGAAGGTGCGCAGGCGCCGCGTCACGCCCATCAGCCCGACGACATAAAGCGGCATGAAGGCGACCCAGAAACCCACCACCCAGCACCAGAAGCTGACCCGGCCCCAGAACTCGTTCAAGCGGAAGCCGAAGGCCTTGGGCCACCAGTAGTTGATCCCGGCAAAGACGCCATAGACCACGCCGCCGATGATGACATTGTGGAAATGCGCGACGAGGAACAGCGAGTTGTGCAGCACGAAATCGGCCGGCGGCACCGCCAGCATCACCCCGGTCATGCCGCCGATGCAGAAGGTCAGCATGAAGGCCACGGTCCACATCATCGGCAACTCGAACCGGATGCGGCCGCGATACATGGTGAACAGCCAGTTGAACACCTTGGCCCCGGTCGGGATCGAGATGATCATCGTGGCGATGCCGAAGAAGCTGTTCACCGAAGGGCCCGAGCCCATGGTGAAGAAATGGTGCAGCCAGACCAGATAGCTGAGGATGGTGATGCAGATGGTGGCATAGACCATCGAGTTGTAGCCGAACAGCCGCTTGCCGCAGAAGGTCGCGGCGACCTCGGAAAAGATGCCGAAGGCCGGCAGGACGAGGATGTAAACCTCGGGATGGCCCCAGATCCAGATCAGGTTCACGTAGAGCATGGGGTTCCCACCAAGGTCATTGGTGAAGAAGTTCATCCCCAGGTAACGGTCCAGTGCCAGCAGTACGAGGGTCGCGGTAAGCACCGGGAAGGTGGCCACGATCAGCACGTTGGTGCAAAGCGCCGTCCAGGTGAAGACCGGCATCCGCATCAGCGTCATGCCCGGGCAGCGCATCTTCAGGATCGTCACCAGCAGGTTGATGCCCGAGAGCGTTGTCCCGACCCCGGCGATCTGCAGACCCCAGATATAGTAATCCACCCCCTCGGTAGGACTGGCGACGATGCCCGAGAGGGGCGGGAAGGCCAGCCAGCCGGTCATGGCGAACTCGCCCACAAACAGCGAGATCATCACCAGAACCGCGCCGCCCACGGTCATCCAGAAGCTGAAATTGTTCAGGAAGGGGAAGGACACGTCCCGCGCGCCGATCTGCAGCGGCACGACGAAGTTCATCAGCCCGGTGATGAAGGGCATGGCCACGAAGAAGATCATGATCGTGCCATGGGCAGTGAAGATCTGGTCATAGTGATGGGCGTTCAGATAGCCCTCGGAGCCGTTGAAGGCCCAGACCTGCTGCAGCCGCATCATGATCGCATCGGCAAAGCCGCGCAGGAACATGACCATGCCGAGGATCATGTACATGATGCCGATCTTCTTGTGGTCGACGCTGGTCAGCCAGTCGCGCCACAGGTAGCCCCAGAGCCGGAAATAGGTGACCGCCGCGACCAGCGCCGCCCCGCCGATCGCCACGACGGCGAAGGTGCCAACCACGATCGGTACGTCCAGCGGAAACTTGTCCAGCGTCAGCCGGCCGAAGAGGAAGCTGCTTTCGATCTCGTGCCCGGTGACGGCCATGGCGGATCCCTCAGTTCTGGCGCAGGAATGCGTATTGATGGGTCAGGGCCGGGCCTGACGGCTTGGCGCTGGCAGAATCCTCGTCGGCGGGTGCGGCGTCATGGCCTTCATGGCCACCGCCTTCGCCCTCGGCACCGCCTTCGCCCATGTCATGCCCCTCGCCTCCGGCCTCCGGAGCCTCGCCGTGGCCGCCCTCCATGCCATGGGTGCCGGTGCCATCGGTCATCATCGCGTCCATGCAGGTCTGGCCCGGCTCGACGCAGCGGTTGAGGATGTCGTGATAGAGCGTTTCGTCGCCCAGGGCGAATTGCGCGGCAGGTTCGTTCTCGCTGGGTTTCAGCAATTCGCGGTAGCGGTCGCGGTCCAGCACCTGTTCCGAGGCCCGCGCCCTGGCAACCCAGGTATAGAAATCCTCGACCTCCATCCCGTGGAAGGGGAACTTCATCCCCGAGAAGCCGGCGCCGCTGTAATGCGAGGACATGCCCTTGAACTCGCCCGGTTCGTTGATGACGGCGTGCAGCTTGGTCTCCATCCCGGGCATGGTGTAGATCATCCCGGCCAGCGTCGGCACGTAGAAGGCGTTCATCACCTCGGTCGAGGTCAGCTTGAAGGCGATGGGCCGGTCCAAGGGCGCGGCCAGTTCGTTCACCGTGGCGATGCCGTATTGCGGGTAGATGAACAGCCATTTCCAGTCCATCGACACCACCTCGACCACCAGCGGCTCGGCATCGGCATCGACGCCGCGGGTTTCCTCGTCCAGCGGGCGATAGGGGTCGAGCTTGTGGGTGCTGACCCAAGTCAGCGCGCCAAGCCAGATGATGATGACCAAGGGCGCGGCCCAGATCAGCAGCTCGAGCGAGGTCGAATGGTGGAAATGCGGGTCATATTTCGCCTCGGAGTGGTCCGATTTGCGATAGCGGATGGCGATGGCGACGATGGCGACCATCACCGGCAGCACGATCACCAGGATCAGCGCCGTGGTGATCCCCAGAACATCGCGCAGCTTGGCGGCCACGTCGCCCGAGGGCGCAAGCACTTCCGAGGAACAGCCCGCCAGCGTGGCAAGCAGGATTGCAGCGATCGGGAAGCGTGAACGAATCATCTCGATGCACCCACCTTTGCGGACCCGGACAGCGGATTTGCTGCTCTGCCCCGTTCGGGCCAAGTGCGGCGTTAAACCCGGTTCTTGCCCGAACCATGACAAGATCATTCCTGATTGTCCATAAGCTGCCCGCGCAACCGCACCGAACTTGACATTGGGATCAATGGCCTGTTCCCTCATGGTCACTGCATCCACTGTCGCGGGTCTGCGGGGGTACCAACATGAACACCGGCAACACCGTCCCGGCGGAGACCCCGCATCAGCGGGTCAGGCTTTCCGATCTGACCATCGGCGTCATCATCGGGCGCACCTCGGAATTCTTCGACTTCTTCACCTTCGCCATCGCGGCGGTGCTGGTCTTTCCGCAATTCATCTTTCCCTTCGCCTCGCCGACGAACGGGGTGCTTTACGGCTTTCTGGTCCTCGCCCTCGGCTTCGTAGCGCGGCCCGTCGGCACGGCGATCTTCACCGAGATCGACCTGCGATTTGGCCACGGGTTCAAGCTGACCTCGGCGCTGTTCCTGCTGGGTCTCTCGACCGTCGCCATCTCGTTCCTGCCCAGTTACGACCAGGAGGGCTGGCTGACCGTTGCCAGCCTGATCCTGTTCCGCATGGGGCAGGGGGCAGCGCTTGGCGGGGCCTGGGACGGGATGTCCTCGCTCTTGGCGCTGCACGCGCCCGCCGGGCAGAAGGGCCGTTTCGCCACCATCCCCCAGATCGGCGCGCCGATCGGGCTGATCCTTGCCAGCAGCCTTTTCATCTACCTGAAGACCTCGCTGTCGGAAGAGGAATTCCTCAGCTTCGGCTGGCGCTATCCCTTCTTCGTGGCCTTCGCCATCAACGTCGTGGCGCTGTTCGCGCGCCTGCGGCTGGTGGTCAGCGACGAGTTCAAGACGCTCTTTTCGGAATCCGAGCTGGACCCCTGCCCGGTGCCGGTCGCCATCCGCGAGGAATGGCTGAACATCATCATCGGGGCCTTCACGCCCCTGGCGACGCTGGCGCTGTTCCACATGGTCACGGTGTTCCCGCTGGGGTGGATCTATGTCCACACGCCCGAGGATGCGCTGGCCTTCCTGGTGATCGAGATCATCGGGGCGCTGTTCGGGCTGGGGGCGATCATCGCCTCGGGCTTCATCGCCGACCAGATCGGGCGGCGAACGCTGTTGACCTATTGCGCCATCGGCATCGCCATCTATGCCATCCTGTCGCCGCTGATCCTTGCGCTCGGCCGCAGTGGCGAGGCGCTGTATGTGATCATCGGCTTCTCGCTGCTGGGCCTGTCCTTCGGGCAAAGCTCGGGCGCGGTGGCTTCGGGCTTCCTGAAGAAGAACCGCTTCACCGCCTCGAACCTGACGGCGGATCTGTCCTGGATGTTCGGCGCGGGTTTCGCGCCCTTCGTCGCGCTTTACCTGACCGAGACGCTGGGGCTGTGGTCGGCGGGGGCCTATCTCTTGTCAGGCGCGCTCTGCACGCTGGCCGCGCTGACGCTGTTCCGCCGCCGGCAAGAGGAACGCCGCAGCCAGGATGGCTCCTGGCGCTGATCCATCAGCGGCGTGAATCGATGCCGCCGAAGCGATTCAGATTACTCGTTGGACGGGCGGGGCCGGGCGGCGGCAGACTGCCGCCATGGACAGCGACCCCATCCACCTGACCCGTTGCGACCCCGCGCAGAACTTGGCGCGCTTCTATCGGCTTGAACTGGCGGGCGATCTCTTCGGGGGTGTGCAGCTTTTGCGCCAATGGGGCCGGCTTGGCAGCGCCGGCCGCATCGGGCGGACTTGGTTCGCCAGCGCCGAGGCGGCGCAGGCCAGCCGGGACGACTGGCTGCGGCGCAAGCGGGCGCGCGGCTATCGCGAGGGTCAGAAAATCTAGGCCTCGTTTTCCGCCTCGTAGTTGTGGACGAAATCCTTCGGCAGTTCCGGCCCCCAGAGATAGAGCGAATCCTCGGGCGGGTAGTCGCCATCCTGCCAGTCACAATCGGCGGGGATATAGTCGATATCGGCGGAATATTCCGAATAGCTGCCCCAGGGATCGCGGACATAGTGGAAATAGTTCGAGCCCAGCACATGCCGGCCCATGCCCCAGCCGCGGGTGAATCCCTTGTCGGCCATGTTCATCGCGCCGATGCCGATCTCGTTGATGCCGCCCATGTCCCAGCTGCAATGATGCAGCCCCGGGGCCGAGGATTTGGCGAAGGCCAGAAGGTGGTGGTCCGAGCCGTGGATGCCATGCATGAAGCAGATGCCATCGCCCGAGCGGTCCGAGAGGCGCAGCCCGATGGCGCGGCTGTAGAACTCGATCGCCTTCGGCACATCCGGGGTGAACAGCAGCACATGCGCCAGGCGCAGCGGACGCACCACCGGGGCCTTGGACCGCTGCGGCGCAGCGGCCACGCCCGCCGGAACGGAGACCACCGAGAAGGGTGATTTCTCGTTGGGCGAGGTCTTTTCGGCCACCTTCACCTCGATCATCACCCCGAACGGGTCGAGGAACCAGAAACCGTTCGAGACGACCCCGCGAGGCGCATCCAGAAGCCGCACCCCCTGCGCCTCGATCCGGCGGCGCATCGGTTCGAAATCCTCTTCGAAGACCGCGAAGGACAGGTGGTTCAGCTTCTTGCGCCCCGCCTCGTGGATGCTGAGCCAGCGGTGATCCGAGCCGAAGGTGTAAAGCCCAAGCCCGTCGCCTTCCTCGCGCACGTCGAGGCCGAAGGCGCGGTAGAACTCATCCGCGACCTTGAGGTCGGGGACGGTCATCATGAAGGTATCCATCGAATGGATGCCCAATTCGCCCGGCCGTTTCGTCGGCGCGACTTTTCCGGTAATGGCGGTCATCTCGTCCTCCTTCTCACAGGCTGATCACTGGTGTCTCACAGGGCGGCCAGTCGGCGGGCCTTCAGCACCGCGCCGAAATCCGCGAGGGTATTCAACATGTCATGGGCCGCCTCGATCTGGGTCGGGTTGCCGTGGAACCGGCCCTCGTCATCGCGTTGCTGGGCATAAAGCGGGCAGACCACGCCCTGCACCAGCGGGATCATCTTCAAGGCCACCGCCACCCGGCGCAGATCCTCGACCGCGCGGGCGGCACCGGAAATGCCGCCATAAGCCACGGCGCACATCGGCTTGCCCGCCCATTCCGGGCCAAGGTAATCCAGCGCGTTCTTCAGCGCGCCGGGGATGGCATAGTTGTATTCGGTGGTGACGAAGACATAGGCGTCGCCGCGCGCGATGATCTCGCTGAAGCGCTTGGTATGCTCGTGGGTATATTGCTGCAGCCGGGGGTGGTTCGGCTCGTCCATGATCGGCAGGTTCAGCGCCGCCAGATCGACAACCTCGGTCTGAAAGCGCGCATCCTTGGCGGCGATGTCGGTGAACCATTCGGCCACCGAGGCCCCGCCGCGGCCCTGCCGCACGCTGCCGATGATGATCTGAAGGGTCAGCATGACGCGCGGCCCTCAGCGGATATTGGCGGTCAACCCGCCATCGACGACCATCCTTGTGCCGGTGATATAGCTGGCGCGGTCGGACGCCAGAAAGGCCACGGCATCGCCGATTTCCTCGACCTTGCCCCAGCGGCGGGCGATGATGCCCTTGCCGCCGCAGAACTCGCCCAGCCAATCCTCCTTGTCCTGATCGCCGGCCATGCCGCCAGCCCAGCCCTCGCGCCATTCGGTGCCGATGATGCCGGGGACGACGGTGTTCACGGTGATGCCGCGATCGGCCATGTCGGCAGCCAGGTAGCCGCTGGCATGGATCATCGCGGCATTGTTCATGCCGTAGTTCAGCGCCGGCATCCAGGTCATCAGCCCCGAGGCGCCGGTGATGTTGACGATCCGGCCCGAGCCGTCGGTGGCGATCATGCCCTCGAATTCGCGGATCACCCGCAGGATGCCGGTGACCTTGATATCGATATCGGCCTGCCAGTCGGCATCGCTCCAGGTGATGGTGCGGTCCTGCCGGCGGATGGCGGTGCCGACGCTGGTGGCGAGGATGTTGATCTCGGGCACCTTGGCACGCACAGCCGCCGCCGCAGCGCTGACCGAAGCGGTGTCGCTGACATCGGCGGCGATCGGTGTGGCGCTGACGCCGAATTCCTCGGTGATGGCGCGGGCGGTGGCGGCCAGTTCCTCGGCATTGCGCGCCAGCAGGAACAGGTTGCAGCCCTCGGCGGCCAAGGCCCGGGCGATCCCCCGGCCGATGCCCTTGCTGGCGCCCACGACCACGGCGGTCCGGCCTTCGAGTCCCAGATCCATCTCTCTCTCCTCCCCTGTGTTCAGTCGCCTAACCTGGCAGCGGCGTCGGCTGATAGGCGATCAGCCGCCAGGCCCCGCCTTCCTCGGCCCAGATGGCCAGAAAGGCGTTGTCGATCCGCCGGCTCTCGCCGGCTACCAGCACCTCGACGCTCATCCTCCCGCCCAGCAGCACCGCGCCGGGCAGGTCTTCGGTCCAGTCGGTCTGGTGGCTGACGCTTTGATAGACGAAATGCCCCGCCGCGACCTTGTCCAGATAGCTTTGCAGCGTGTCGCGATCCCCCAGCGAATGGCTGTAATGCAGCCGGTCCGACAGCAGCTCGCGCAGCGCCGCGACATCGCCCGCCTTCATCGCGGCATAGCGGCGATCCTCCAGACGGGCGATGTCGGGCCGGTTCATCCCAGCACCGCGCAGGCGTTGAAATGGCCCATCCATTCCCGCGATGGCAATTGCCCCCAGCGGTTCACCACCTTGAAGTTCGACAGGTTCTCGCCCGGATCGACGATGCGCGGCTGGAAATGCGGATCGGCGATGATCTCCATTTCCGCCGTGTTCTCGACCAGGAAGCCGGCCGCATCGACGTAATAGGCGAAGATATTGTCACCCGCGCCATGCCGCCCCGGACCCCAAACCAGGGTGCGGTCCTGCGCGTCCAGGACATCGCCGAGCCGCTTGAAATCGGCGAAATCGGCGAACTCCCAGCTGTAATGGTGCAGACCCCCGCCATCGGCGGACTTGGCCATGCCAAGCGTATGGTGCCGCCCGTCGCCCGCCCGCATCCAGGCCAGTTCCCAACCCTCGGTGCGTTCGCTGAGCTTCAGACCCAGCACCTGCATCATCAGCTGCGCCGAAGCCGCAGGATCAGCCGCGGTCAGGTTGGCATGATCGAGATAGCGCGGATGGATGCCCGGTCCGGCATAGCGGCGCGGACGGTCGCGGGGCATGGGGGTATGGACCTCGATCACATGGCCTTCGGGGAAGGCCACGGTCACCGATTTCTCGATCACCGGCAGCGAGGGGGTCTCGCTGACGATGCGCAGCCCGGCCTCGCGCGCCCGGCGGGCGACCTCGTCCACATGGGCGGGATCGAGCGTTTCCAGACCGATCGCGCGCAGGGACGAGTGATCGGCCCGGTGCATGATCAGTTCGGCGTGACGGGCATTCGATGTCAGCAGCGCGCGGTCAGCGGTCAGTTCGACCAGCGAGGCGCCGGCGATCAGTTGGGCGTCCTCCACGGCGCCCTCCAGATCGCTGACATTCAGGGCGACATAGCCCAAGCGATGAACCAGCGGTTCCATGATGGTGTCCTCCTCTTTCCTCCTCGGGGGATCTGCGGGCGACCGTCAGGCCGCTGCCGCCGCTGCCTTCTTCTCGTCCACGATGGGATTTTTCAGGATGCCGATGCCCTCGATCTCGACCTCGACCACGTCGCCCGGCTTCATGTAGAGCTTGGGGTCGCGGGCCATGCCGATGCCGGCGGGGGTACCGGTGACGATGATGTCGCCCGGTTCCAGCGTGATCGCCTCGGAGATGATCGAGATCAGGTCGGCGACCGAATAGATCATGTCATCGGTATTGGCGTCCTGAACCACCTTGCCGTTCAGCCGGGTCTGCAGGCGCAGGCCCTTGGCACCGGCGGGCAGTTCGTCCGCCGAGACCGCGATCGGGCCGAAGGCGCCGGTATCGTCGAAATTCTTGCCGACCGTCCATTGCGGCGACTTGAACTGGTAGTCGCGCAGCGAGCCGTCGTTGAAGATCGAGTAGCCGGCAACGTGGTCCAGCGCCCTTTCCTTCGACACGTGGCGGGCGGATTTGCCGATGATGGCGACCAGTTCGCCCTCGTAATCCAGGTCCTGCGAGACCAGCGGCCGGATGATCGGCGCGCCGTCAGCGATCAGGCTGGTCGAGAAGCGCGGGAACAGCGTCGGGTAATCGGGCTGCTCATAGGGCGATTCGTCGGTGTGGTCGGAATAGTTCAGGCCGACGCAGATGATCTTGCCCGGACGCGCCAGCGGCGGGGCCGCGGTGACGGTCGCCAGGTCGATCGCGGGGGCCGAAGCCACCTTGTCGGCATGGGCGCCGTTCAGCACCTCGACCAGATCGACCGGGCCGAGATCGGCCCAATCGCTGTCACGTTGAACGGCCACACCTGAAGTGCCGTTCCGGTCATAGCTCGTCACTCGCATCGTCGTTTCCTCCGTTCAATCTGTCATCGGTTGATGACCTAGAGATAGGCGAGGCGAGATCGATAATCAACTTTATTTTCGAAAATCAGTCGTCAAATCCACTATCTCGCAAATCTTCGTCCGTCATGATGATCTCGACCGTGCGGGCAAGATGGTTTCGAATCAATTGGTTGGCGGTTTCCGCGTCGCGTGCCACGACCGCATCGGACAGGGCGCAGTGCTCGACCAGATGATCGCGTCCGGACGAAGAATAGTGGTGCGACAGCTTGCGATAGCGGTCGGCGTGATCGGTCAGCTGGCAGCGGTACAGCATCAGCCGGGGCGAATCGCAGGCTGCGACCAGGCTGTCATGAAAGGCCCGGTGGCGATTTTCCCATTCGGGGTCGATATGGCCGTCAGGCGTCAGGCTGGAGCGTTTGCCAAGCGCATGGATCGCCGCGACCACGCCGGATTCCCACTGGTCATCGCCGCGCTCGATCGAGCGGCGGATGGCCAGCGATTCGATCTCTTGCCGCATGAACAGTAGGTCCATCAGGTCCGAGCGCGAGATCGGGGCGACGCGAAAGCCCTTGTGCTCCTCCAGCACGACCAGCTTTTCGGCGGCCAGCCGGGTCAGCGCCTCGCGTAGCGGGCTGAGGCCCACGCCATAGCTGTCCTTCAACTCGTCGAACCGCAGCCGCGCGCCGGGGCGCAGCTCTCCGTCAACGATATCGCTGCGCAGCCGGTCATAGACCGAGGCCATCAGGGTCTTGCTGTCTCCGTCGAGCCGCCGGGTCATGGTCATGTCTCGTCCTCCGGTTTGGTGCCGGAAACCCGGCTGTTCGTTATCACATGCATCGAAGATCAGCGCAAATTTCGATGATCGCCTGCGCCTTAGAAGGACAGCGTGATCCGCTGCCATCGCAACAATTCGACATTATCATTGATTTTCGAAAATACATCATTTAATCGTAACACATCGATTGATTCGTAACTTCCACGGAGGAGGGGCTGCGATGGCAACCGGAATTTCCACGGATATCCTGATCGTCGGCGCCGGACCGGCAGGACTGGCCGCCTCGGCGCTCTTGTCGATGTACGGGGTCGAGAACCTCGTCATCAACAAGTATGGCTGGCTGGCAAATACGCCGCGCGCCCATATCACCAACCAGGGCACCATGCAGTTGCTGCGCGATCTGGGCATCGAAGATCGTGCCATGGGTCTGGCCAGCAAGCAGAAGCTGATGGCGAACAACGTCTTCTGCCACAGCCTCGCCGGCGAGGAGTTCGGGCGCGTCCTCTCATGGGGCAATCACCCGGCGCGCAAGGCCGATTACGAACTGGCCAGCCCGACCGAGATCTGCGACATCCCGCAGACCTATATGGAGCCCTTGCTGCTGGAGGCTGCCGCCTCGCGCGGGGGCAAGATCCGGCTGAACACCGAGTTCCTGCGGCTGGATCAGGATGATGACGGCGTCACCGCCCATGTCCGCGACCGGCTGTCGGGCGAGGAATTCACCATCCGCGCCAAGTACATGATCGGTGCCGACGGGGCGCGCAGCATCGTGGCGGAACAACTGGGCCTGACCATGACCGGTCAGATGGGCCTGTCGGGCAGCATGAACATCCTCTTCGATGCCGACCTGACGAAATACGTCGCCCATCGCCCCAGCGTGCTCTACTGGGTGCTGCAGCCTGGCGCCCGCACCGGCGGCATCGGCGCGGGCGTGATCCGCATGGTCCGGCCGTGGAACGAATGGCTGGTGATCTGGGGCTATGACAGCAGCCAGGGCGAGCTGAAGCTGACCGATGAGGAGGCGACGGCGATCGTCCACCAGCTGATCGGCGACGACACCATCCCGGTCAAGATCCGCTCGACCTCGACCTGGACCGTGAACAACATGTGGGCGACCGAGTTCTCGAAGGGCCGGGTCTTCTGCATGGGCGACGCCGTCCACCGCCACCCGCCGCTGAACGGGCTCGGCTCGAACACCAGCATCCAGGACGCCTATAATCTGGCGTGGAAACTGGCGGCGGTGCTGAAGGGGCAGGCGGGGCAGGGGCTTCTCGACAGCTATTCCGCCGAGCGCGTGCCGGTGGCCGAGACCATCGTCACCCGGGCCAACAACTCGATCAAGGATTACCCGCCGATCTTCGACGCGCTTGGCATGACCTCGGGCGATGACCCCGAACGGGTCGAAGCGCTGATGGCGGCGCGGAAGGGTGCGGACGAGGCTGCCAAGGCGCAGCGCCGCGCGCTGAACGATGCGATCCGACGCAAGAACTACGAATTCAACGCCCATGGGGTCGAGATGGGCACGCGCTATGCCTCGGGCGCCGTGGTGCCCGATGGCACGCCCGAGCCGGGCTTCACCCGCGATGCCGAGCTTTACTATCACCCGACCACCTGGCCCGGCGCGCGCCTGCCACATGTCTGGCTGGATCATGACGGCAAAAGGGTCTCGTCCATCGATTTGGGCGGCAAGGGGCGTTTCGTCCTGCTGACCGGGCCGGGCGGGGCGGGCTGGCGCGCGGCGGCGGACAATGTCGCGGCGCGTCTGGGGATCGACCTGCCGGTCATCTCCATCGGCCCGGATGGCAGCGATGCCCATGATGTCTATGCCGACTGGTTCTATCAGAGCGGCATCCAGGAGGACGGGGCGATCCTTGTCAGGCCCGACAACTATGTCGGCTGGCGCCATGACAGCGCGGCTGACGATGCCGAGGCGCTGCTCGATGCCGCGCTGAGCCAGATCCTTGCACGAGACAGCCGGGCGGCCTGACCGCCCGGACCACCTATCCCTGACCCCGAACACTCGCCCGGTCGCCACGGCGCGCGACCGGACGGCGTGATCATGCTCAACAGGAGGAGACAAATCATGAAAACCATCACCGCAACTGCCGCATTGCTGACCCTCGCCGCGCCCGCGCTTGCCGAGGAGGTCGAGCTGACCATCGCCTCCAGCCACGCCATCCAGATCCCCTGGGTCGCGCCGCTGCAAGAGGTGATCGTGGCCGAGACCAACAAGCGGCTGGAAGCCATGGGGTCCGAGGACCGGGTGAATTGGACCGAATCCTATGGCGGCGCGCTCTACAGCTTTGGCGACACGCTGGAGGCGGTGGGCGACGGCATCACCGATGCGGGCTGGGTTGGCTCGCTCTGGGAAGAAAGCAAGATGCCCTATGACAACCTGACCTATTTCACCCCCTTCTCGACCGATGACGTGCGTCTGCAGATGCAGGTGTTCAACCGGCTCTATGACGAGGTCCCGGCGCTGAAGCAGGAATGGGAAGACAATAACGTTGTCATGCTGGGCGCGACCGGCGCCGATACCTATCACCTCTATACCAACTTCCCGGTCACATCGATCGACGACCTGAAGGGCCGCAAGATCATCGCGCCGGGGACCAGCGGGCCGTGGATCGCCGCCGTGGGCGCGGTGCCGGTGAACGGGGCGCTGCCGACCTATTACAACCAGATCGAGACCGGGGTGGCCGATGGCGTCATCTCGATCCTGACCGGGGCGCATCCGCTGAAGATCCACGAGGTCGCACCGCATGTGACGCTGGTCGGCGTCGGCTCGAACATGGTGGGCGGCTTCGGCGTGAACAAGGATGTCTGGGAGGGCCTGCCCGCCGATGTACAGCAGGTGCTGACCGAGCTTGGCCCGGATTACAGCGCCCGCAATGCGGATCTGCTGCAGGAACGCTATGACGCGATCCTGACCGAGCTTGAGGCCGATCCTTCGGTCACCCTGACCACGCTGCCCGAGGCCGAACGGCAGAAATGGGTCGAGGCGCTGCCCGATCTGGCCGGCCAATGGGCGGCGAACCTGCCCGAGGGCAAGGCGCTGCTCGAGGCCTATATGGCCGCGATCCGCGAGGGCGGCGCCACGCCCTCGCGTGACTGGGCGGTCAACTGACAGCGGGGGCGCGGGTCCGCGCCCCCCATCATCAGCTTTCGGGAGGACATGAGATGTTGCAATCCGACGAACTGCCCGCCGCTTCGACCGGCGCGGCGCTGCGGGCGTTCAATCAGGTCTCGGGCGCCCTCTCGGCGCTTGGCACGGTCTGGATCTTCGTCCTGATGCTGCTCATCTGCGCCGATGTGGCCGGGCTGGCGATCTTCTCGCGCCCGCTTTACGGCGTGGTCGAGCTGGTCGAGCAGACCATCGTGCCGGTGGTCTTCCTGCAACTGGCCCATGCGCTGGCGCGGGGACGCCTGACCCGCGCCGATTTCCTCTACGGTCCCCTGACCAAATCCGACCCGGCGGCGGCGGGGCTGCTGGACCTCGTGTTCCTCATGATCGGAGCCGCACTGTTCGCGGCGCTTGGCTGGGTGCTGTGGGGCGACTATGCCGATGCCTGGCGGGGCGGAGACTATATCGGTTCGACCGGCATCTTCACCATGCCGACATGGCCCTTCAAGCTGCTGACCGCGATCGGCTGCCTCGCCACCACCATCCAGTTCGTGCTGGAAGCCGTTGAAACCGCGCGCCGCCTGCCACAGCTTCTGACGCAGCGGGGGCGCTGGCTGGTGCCGGTGGCCCTGGGCATCCTCGCCTTCGCCGCCGCCGTCGCCCTGGTCGCACTGGGCGATGTCAGCCGCATCGGGCTGGGGCTCTTGGCCATCGTCGCGCTGCTGGTGCTGCTGATGGCCGGGATGCATGTGGCGGTGGTGCTGGGCATCGTCGGCGTGGTGGCGATCTGGCTGATCCGCGACAACCCGAACGTGGCGCTGAACGCGCTGAAGACCTCGGCCACCGGCACGATCAACAAGTTCGATTTCGGCGTGGTGCCGCTGTTCGTGCTGATGGGTCTCTTCACCGATATTTCCGATATCGGCCGCGATGCCTATCGCGTGGCGGCGTGGTGGACGCGCAAGCTGCTGGGCGGCCTCGGCATTGCCACCGTCGCTGCCAATGCGGTCTTCGCGGCTGTGACCGGCATTTCCATTGCCTCCTCGGCCATCTTCTCGCGCGTCGCGGTGCCGCAGATGATCGCCCATGGCTATACCCCGCGTTTCGCCACCGGCACGGTCGCCGGCTCCTCGGTGCTGGGCATGCTGATCCCGCCGAGCCTCTTGCTGATCATCTATGGCTTCGTCACCGAAACCTCGGTCGGCAAGCTGTTCCTCGCCGCGCTGATCCCCGGCCTCATGATGGCGATCATCTTCTGCGTCACCATCCTGCTTCTGGCGAAGTTCCGCCCCGATTTCGTCGGCCAGCCCACCGGCAATGACGATCTTGAGCCGGAGACGCTGGTCAGTTCCGCCCGCCGGCTGCTGCCCATCGCGGTGCTGGTCTCGATCGTCCTCGGCGGCATCTACCTGGGCTTCTTCACGCCCACGCAGGCCGGCGCGGTCGGGGCGTTCGCCACGCTGATCGTGACCGTGCTGCGCCGACGGCTGACCCGTGCCGCATTGTGGAACGTGCTGCGCGAGACCGGGCAGATCAGCGTCACCGTGCTGTCGCTGGTGATCGGCGCCAGCGTGCTGACCAAGGCGCTGGTCATGTCCACCCTGCCCGCCGTCATGGTGCAATATGCGGTCGATTCTGGCTTTGGCCTCTGGGGGGTGATGGCGCTGTTCCTGCTGGTCGTCATCGTCATGGGGATGTTCCTCGACTCGACCTCGATCATTGTCATCACCGTGCCCATCGTCGCGCCGCTGATCGTCACCCTCGGCACCGCCACCATCGGCCCCGACGTGCTGATCTGGTTCGGCCTCATTACCGTTATCGCGGTCGAGATGGGGCTGTTGACACCCCCTTTCGGGATCAGCGTCTTCGTGGTGAAAAGCACCGTGGGCGACCTGTGCAGCCTGCAGGACGTGTTCATCGGCGTGATGCCCTATGTGCTGGCCATGGCGGTTCTGATCCTGATCTGCATGGCCTTCCCGGTGGTGGTGACCGGGATCCTCTAGCAGAGCATCCCGCCACTGGTCAGCGCCACCGGCAGGCCATAGGCCCGCCACAGCGCCAGACCGGCGACCAGCAGAGCCATGAGCCCGGCCGCCAGCAAAAACCGCTGCGGCCGGGTCAATGGTGCCAGCCCGCCGTTCATGCCACGGCCTCGCGCCGCAGCAATGGCGCGTCCTTGATCGGCCAGTTCAGCGCGGCGGCCAGCACGGCGATGACGATGGAAAGCTGCCAGGCGAGGTCATAGGAGCCGGTGACGCGGTAGGCATAGCCCGCGCCCCAGGCCCCGAAGAACGATCCGATCTGGTGCGACAGGAAGACGATGCCGAACAGCATCGACATGTGGCGGATGCCGAAGATCTGCCCCACCAGCCCGCTGGTCAGCGGCACGGTGCCAAGCCACAGGAAGCCCATGGCACAGGCGAAGACCGTGGCGCTGAGCGGCGTGATCGGGAAGGCGAGGAACAGCGCCATGACGACAGCCCGGCCCAGGTAGATCGCCGCCAGCACATGCTTCTTGCGCCAGCTGTCCGCCGACATGCCGAAGACATAGGAGCCGAGGATGTTGAACAGCCCGACCAGCGCCAACGCCCGCGCACCGATCGAGGGGTCCAGCCCCTTGTCGACCAAAAAGGCCGGCAGGTGGGTGCCGATGAAGGCGACGTGGAAGCCGCAGACGAAGAAGCCGGCGTTCAGCAGCCAGAAGCCCGAATGGCCGGCGGCCTCGCGCAGCGCCTCGCCGAGACCCTGCGCCGGGGCGGTCTGCATCGTGGAGGGCGTGGCAGGGCGACCGGCGATGCCGATGGCCAGCGCCACCATCACTGCCGCCAGCCCGGCATAGATCAGCAGCGTCTCGCGCCAGCCAAAGGCGCCGATCAGCCCCTGCGCCACCGGCACCAGCAGGAATTGCCCGACCGAGCCGCCGGCGGTGACGATGCCCGCCGCCAGCCCGCGTCGCTCGGGCGGGACCGCACGCACCGCCGCGCCAATGGCGACCACGAAAGTCACCCCGGCCATCGAGATCCCGACCAACCCGCCAAGCGTCAGGTTCAGCCCCAGCGCGGTCGAGACTGTCGCCGACAGCGCCAGCCCCAGCGCGTAAAGCGCCCCGCCAATGGCCGCCACGCGTCCGGCCCCGTGCTTGTCGGCCAGCGCGCCGACGAAGGGCTGGGCGAGGCCGAGAATCAGGTTCTGCACAGCGATGGCCAGACCGAAAGCCTCGCGGCCAATGCCGGTTTCCAGCTCGATCGGGCGCAGGAACAGGCCGAAGGACTGGCGGATGCCCATGGCGATGGTGACCAGCGCCGCGGCGCAGATCAGCACGATCCAGGGATTGCAGGGGATAAGCGGGGGGTTCGGGGCAGGGGACATGGGCGCGCCTTGTGACCAAGCGGAAAGGAATACGGATCGAATCGGGCTTGAGGTAAATAGATAATCGATATAATCTATTATGGCGAGTCCCGATCTTTCCCCCGGGGCCATCCTGATCCGCGACGGAGAAACGGCATGAAAGACAAAAGCTTGGCGCAGCGCCTTTATCTCGACGATCTCGAGGTCGGGCAGGAGTTTCTCAGCGGCGAGCATGCGCTGGATGCCGACCAGATCATCGCCTATGCGCGCCAGTTCGACCCGCAGCCCTTCCACACCGACCCCGAGGCCGCGCAGGGCAGCTTCTTCCAAGGCCTCGCCGCCAGCGGCTGGCACACCATGTCGCTGACCATGCGGCTTCTGGTCGAATCCGTCCCCTTCGCCCAGGGAGTCATCGGCGCCGGGGGCGAGGTCAGCTGGCCGCAGCCGACCCGTCCCGGCGACATCCTGCGGGTGAAAAGTCGCATTCTCGAGATCAGACCCTCCCGGTCGAAACCCGACAGGGGGCTGGTGAAGGTGCAAAGCCTGACCCTCAACCAGTCGGACGAGGTGCTGCTGCAGCTGACCGCGAACCTGCTGGCCTTCCGCAAGGAGGGGTGATCCATGGGACGATCCTCTGCCGAACAGGCGCAGCAAAACCGGGCACGGATCGTCGAGGGCGCCAGCCGCCTCTTCCGCGAGCGCGGGGTCGAGGCGGTGTCGGTGGCCGAGATCATGGCAGCGGTCGAGATGACGGTCGGCGGCTTCTACAAGCATTTCGCCTCGAAGGAGGCGCTGGTCGAAGAGGCGGCGGGCAGGGCCTTCGAGGATGCCGGCGCGCTGTGGGACCACAGGCTTCGCGCCGGCGACCAGACGTCCGCGGCGCTCAGGGCCAAGCTGGTCGCGCAGTACCTCTGGCCGCGGCCGGGGCGGCAATGCCCGATCATTGCCTTTGCTCCCCATGCGGCGGGCGAGGCGGCGACGTTGCGCGAGACTTATGGAACCGGCACCGGCGCGCTGCTGGAACGATTTTTCAACACGCCGGGGAACGAGGCCGATCTGGCCCAAGCCGATCCCCGGACGCTGCTGGTCTTCGCCGCCATGGTCGGCGCGAGGGTGATGGGCGAGGCGGCGGGTGACGCCCCCTGGGTCGAGGTACTGAAGCAGGCCGTGGCCGACGAGGCCGAGCGTCAGGCCGGGTGGGGCGCGACGGGTTAAAGCCCCAGCGCCGCCCCGTCCTTGCGGCTGTCGGACGCGCCGGTCAGCACCCCAGTTTCCGGGTTGATGCGGATCGCCTGCGCGCCGCCGGTGGGTCCGTCGATGACGCTGATCTTGTGACCCCGCCGCGCTAGCTCCTCGCACACCTCGGCCGGCATGGTCGCCTCGACCTGCAGCACGCCGTCGAAGGCAAAGCTGCGCGGTTCCTCCATCGCCGCCTGCAGGTCCAGCCCGCGATCGATGATGGCTGACAGATAGGCCGCCTGACCTGCCGACTGGTAATGCCCGCCCATGACGCCGAAGGGCATCAGACCGCCATCCGCATCGCGCAGCATCCCCGGAATGATCGTGTGCATCGGGCGCTTCCTCGGACCGATGCAGTTCGGATGCCCCGGCTCCAGCCGGAAGGACGCCCCGCGGCTGTGGAACAGCACCCCGGTTTCCGGGTCCAGCCGGGTCGAGCCGAAGGCGTGGAAGATTGAGTTGATGAACGAGATCGCATTGCCCTCGGCATCCACCACGCAGAGGTAAATCGTGTCCTTGTGCTCGGGCTCGGACCACAGGACCGGGGGCAGGGCGCGGGCGGGGTCGATGCGGGCGCGCAGGGTGTCGATGACCTCATCCGACAGAAGCAGGTCAACCAGCCCCACGGAGTGATCCGGGTCGGCGATCAGCGCGTCGCGGTGGTGATAGGCCAGTTTCGTCGCCTCGGCCTGCAGGTGGATGCGGTCGGCCAGCGGCACGTCCGGCCCTAGGTCGAAACCTTCGAGGATGCGCAGGATCATCAGCGCCGCCAGCCCTTGGCCGTTCGGGCCACATTCCAGCACCTCATGGCCGCGATAGCGGGCACTGATCGGGTCTTCCCAACGGGCGGCGGTTTCGCCCTCGTGGAAATCCTCGATGCTGTGCAGCCCGCCCAGACCCTGCAGGTGGCGGGTCATGCGTTCGGCGGTCTCGCCATTGTAGAACCCCGCGGCGCCCTTCTCGGCGATCTCGCGCAGGCGCTCGCCCAGAAGCGGCTGGCGCAGCACATCCCCGGCGCGGGGCGGCTCGTCCCCCGGCAGGAACACCGCCGCCGCATGGGCATCGCCGCGCAGCACCTCGGCATTGGCGGCGAAATCGCGGGCGACGCGGGCCGAGACCGGGAACCCCTCTTCGGCATGGCGGATGGCGGGGGCGAAGAGTCGCGTCAGTGGCAGGCTGCCATGGTCGCGGTGCAAGAGGCACCAGGCCGAGATGGCGCCGGGAATGGTGATCGCGTGAACGCTGGTCTGCTCCAGCCCGGTCACACAGACCTGCGCCAGCGCCTCGGGCGTGGCCGCCGCCGGCGCACGGCCCGAGCCGTTCAGCGCCCGGACCGGGCCGTCCTTTGGCGCGTAGAGGACGAAGCAATCCCCGCCGATCCCGGTCATATGCGGATCGACCACGCATTGCACCGCCACCGCCGCCAGCGCCGCATCGACGGCATTGCCACCTTCGGCCAGAACCGCGAGACCCGCAGAGGTCGCCAGCGCATGCGAGGTGGCGATCATGGCGCGGTTGGCATAGCTGGGCGGACGGCGGCCCGAGAGAAAGTCGAATTGGGTCACGGCAGCGCCTTGATCAGGAAGGGGGAAATCGGACCGACCATGCCCCTTGGCGTCGCCCGGTGCAACTGTCTAGGCCGGGTAAGTGGTCTGACCAGTCCTCACTCACCCCGCGTGGCAATGGGGAGGTCCATTTCCATCCCAGACATCCGCCGATAGGTCAGGACGATCTGACGCGAGAGCCAGGAGTAAAGATGCATCAGGATGACACCGGCGATGAGCGAGGCGATCAGCGCCACCCAAGGTTTCTCCACGCCGTAGATCTTGTGTACGACGGATATCATCACCTGATGGTTGAGATAGATGAACAGCGATGCGGCAGCAATTTCGGCCACCACGACCTTCACCGGTCCAGGCACCGGGATTGATGGCACGAACAGCACAAGCGCACAGCCACCGGCGACGTAATAGGCGGCCGAGGTAAAGCCCCAGTTGAGCAGCACGACCACGATCGCCGCAGCCATCGCAATCAGCTTGGTTACCGGTCCTTTTGCACCTGCAACGACGATGCCCAGGGCGAAGGCGAAAGAATAGTGCCAAGGCGTGCGATGGTAATTGTAGTCGTCATTGTAGAGGCTATCTATCCCTCGCCCAAGGGCCATCGCAGCGATAAGCAAAACCACGGCACTGGTCATCGGTCGCGCCTTGAATGCCTGTCGCACGGATGGAATGGAGAAGAAAAGCGCCGCCAATACCAGTAATTGCAGGTAGAATTCGGCAAAGTAGAGCAAGAACCCCTTGAGGTGATGGGGATCGAGATAGTTGGAGATCAGCAATAGTGGCATGATCTCGAACCTATGTGTTGCCACCTGGAGAAACGCCACCATCAGGAAGGTGGGTATCGCCACCGATCGGATCGTGCCCCAGATCGTGCTGACGCTGCCGGTTCGGATGATCTCGGGCAGCTGGAAACGGGCGACCGAGTACCCGGCCAGCAGGATCAGGAAATAGGCTGCGCCCCAGTTCGGGCTGTAGACGAAGGCATCGGTGTGCAGGGCAACGATGCAGGTCATGAAGAAGGCGCGGGTCAGGGTCGGCGTTTCCAGCCGCCGCCAGCTGGTCTTCTCGATCTGTCCAAGACGCTGCTGCAGCTGGGTCACGCTGAGGCTTTCCCACTTGTCCGGCAAGGGCCCGAAACGCTGTTCGAAGGCCAGGGTGAACTGGATGTAGTGCAGGGAATCGCCGCCGAGGGATTCGAAGGTATCGCCAGGCTTCACCACCTGCCCGGGGAATTCGTGCTGGAACAGGGCGAGCACGTCGCCGATCTCGTCCCCTGACTCATCGACCCGGGCGGTTTCAGCGGGCTGATGCGCAAGGAACTGTTCGGCCAGCAGCTTGCGCTGCACCTTGCCGGTGCCGGTCACGGGGATGTCGTCGACCGCGACGACATGCAGCGCGCTACCGGCCACCACACCCATCCCCTGCAGCGCGGAGACCGCAATCTCCTTCACCTTCGCGGTTCCCGTCGCATCGCCCTCGACCGCAACCAGAATCCCGTCGCCCCGCTGCGCATCGGGGACCTTGGCAACCGCGATTTTCGTTCCGGGCAGCGTGCCGGACCGGATGCGTTCTTCCAGCTGGTCCGGCGAGACCTTCACGCCGCCGCAATTGATCAGATCGTCGGCCCGGCCATCGAAGAACAGGTGGCCGTCCTGAAGCCGCCCCAGATCATTGGTCTGCAGCCAGCCCTCGGCATCCTGAAGGTCATGCAACCCCTCGGCATCGATGCGCGAGCGGGCGACATGGGGGCCACGGATACGGATGCGATTGTCGGGGCCGAGGGCGATCTCGCTCTGCCCATTGGTCCGACCCACCGAGTGCAACAGCCCCTCGGGCGCGCCCGAGACCGTCAGGAAGGTGCTGCGCGAGGCCTCGGTCAAGCCGTAATGCTGGACGATCCGGGCATTGGGGAACATCTTGCGGATGCGCAGCTTTTCATCCGCGGTCATGTGCTGCGAGCCGATTTCCATCCAGCGCAGCTTCTTGCCGGCCTCGCCGATCAGGCCGGGCGCGTCCAGAAGGATGCGCAGCAGCGTGGGCACCGCCGACAGCGCGTTGACCTGGCCCGCCGTCAGCATCCGCGCCAGTTCCATCGGGTCGAAGCCGCGCGGCGGCAGGTAGGCGTGGCCACCGACGGCGCTGATCGCCCGGTAGCGCCCCATGCCGAAACTGAAGGTCGCCGGCACCCCGACATATTCGCGGATCTCGGCGGTCATCTGCATCACTTCGATGATCCGCCCGGCGGCGTCGGCGAGGTTCTGATAGCTCAGCAGGATCCCCTTGGGCAGCCCTTCGGTCCCCGAGGTATAGCTGACCTGCGCGGGCAGATCGTCATGGATCAGCGCATGGTGCGCCGTATACCAGCCCGATTGCTCGACCGGCACGATGCAGCGATCGATGACGATGCCGGACAGAGTTTGCGCCTGCGCCTCGTCATTGACCATCACCAGCGGACGGCGCGCCTCGTTCAGGGCAAAGACCTTCTCGATGAAATCGATCGAGTTCTTGCGGACCACCGCGGTGGCTTCGAGCTTCTGGAAATCCATTTGTCTCTGGTCTCTCGTTACATGATACCTTGCCGGCAGCCGGCATATGCACGGGCCACCATCCGTTCATTCCTCGGCTTTGGCGGGGCGATTCCGGGCATGGGCCGGTTCCGGAACGGGGCCGGTATGGTCCTTGATCGAACAACGGCGAAATTCAGGCTTGCGCGCGCTGCCCCCACAGGGGGCAGGCGAGAGGGACCCGCGATGGAAAACGGCAGCGACGGCTTCAACACCCCTGCACCCCCAAGATCCCCCATGCCGCGAACGGCATTCGGCTGAGAACCGGAAAACACGCACATGATACCATACAGGCCAGCCTGGAAACCTGGCGACTCGCCTATCAGCAAAGATTTAAATATCGCAAGCAATTTGACCGCACCGGATCGGAGAGTTGCCCTTTTCGACAACTGCCAGAGATTGCGGTGCGGCGTGAAAGGTCGCCAAATGCGGCAGGCTCGGCGCTGAGCCAGAGGCTATCAGAGCTGTGCTGCAACGGGAGGGTCCGGCTGCGACAAATTGCCCGCGTGGGTTGCGGCTGCGCTTCGTTGACCCGTTAAGCGGTCAAGAATATCGTTAATGACAGCTTGCATTCACCTCTCAACGAGGCCGCAGATGCGCAATCGCGCTGTCTTTCACGCCATATCCGGTCATCGCGCGCAACACCGCCGGAACCAGCGTGCGGCGGGGACAGGCCGGTCCTGGTCTTTTCCGCTTCTTGCGCTCGCCCTCGCGTCCTTTCCCGCCCATGCGCAGGACGCCCCGCGAACCACGTTGACCAACGACTGGTGGGGGCAGGGCGCGGCCATGCGACAGGCTGGCGTCGATATGCAGTTGGAATGGCGGCAATATGTTCAGGGCATGACCAAGGGGTCGGGCGATGTCGATCCGGCCTATGGCAGCCAGTTCTCGCTGAAAACCAATCTCGACCTGTCAAAGTTGGGGTTCTGGGACGGGTTCAGCCTCAGCGTGCAGGCGCTGGCGAAGACGGGCTATGGCCTCAACAATACCGGGGGAATGCTGCTGCCGGTGAATGCCGGCCTGTTCTTTCCCGGCCGGCATGGCGCCGACCGCTATGACCTGGCCTCGCTGTTCGTGACCCAGCAGTTCAGCGACACGGTCAGCGCCAGTTTCGGCAAGTTCTACACCGTCGAGATGGCGCGCGGCACGCCGATCCGTGGCGGCGTGGGCTCGGACGCCTTCTGGCATCTGCAACTGACCGCGCCGCTCAGCGGGCTGATCCCGCCGCAGATCAATGGCGCGGTGGTCTCGGTCGCGACGCAGCCGGTCAGCTATACGCTGATGGTCTTCGACCCCAAGGACGCGACCAACAGGCCGCTGTTCGAGGATCTGTTCGACAGCGGCGTGAACGTCGTCGGCACCGCGACCTATGCTACCAAACTGGGTGGCCATAACGGCTTCTACAGCCTGACCGGCATGTACAGCACCAAGGAGGGCGCGGATTTCAGCCAGTTGGTCGTGCCGCCGGGCACCGAGATCGGCACCCGCGACGGCTCCTGGCTTCTGGGCGCCAGCTTCCAGCAATACCTGCACCAAGACCCGGCCAACCCGGCGCGCGGCTGGGGCGTGTTCGGCGAGTTCAACGTGACCGACGGCAACCCGAACCCGATGGACTGGTCGGCCAGCCTCGGCGTGGCCGGCAATGACATGATCCCCGGCCGGCCCGATGACAGTTTCGGTCTGGGCGTCTTCCATGTCGCCACCAGCGATGCGCTGAAGGACGAGCTGGCACCTTATTTCGAACTCGAGGACGAGACCGGCGTCGAGATGTTCTATACCGCCGCCATCCGGCCGTGGTTCCATGTCACGCTGGACCTGCAATATATCGATCCGGCACCCGGGATCGCCAAGGACGGGGTCTTCGTCGGCCTCGGCAGCAGCCTGCGCTTCTGATCCCTGCAGCAAGGGCGCTGCATCCTGCCCGCACATCGAGGCTCAGCCGACCCGGCCGTAGCACTGCGATTGACGCGGGCCACGGCTTTGCGCGTTCTGGACAAGGCCGATAAGCCCGATAAACTGGCGCTATGACCGAACGGCCCGGCAGGCTGACTGACGGCGCGGGCAATGTTCACCTGATCCGGTGAGGGCCATTGGCCTGACCGGGGCCGAGACGCGGAAACTGCCGGGCGGCAGCCGCACAGACCGACAGGAGAGACCATGGCGCCACAGCCGCAACCCGTCACCTTCTCGCTGACCCGTTCGGCGATCTTCCTTGTTGTCACCCTGAATGACGGAGAGGCGGCCACGCGCGAGGTGCAGGGGCTTCTGGCAGATGTCTCGGGTCTGGTGCGCGCCACCGGCTTTCGCCGCCCCGATGCGGCGCTGTCCTGCGTCGTGGGCATCGGCGCCGGGGCATGGGAGCGGCTTTATCCCGGTCCGCGCCCGCGCGAGCTTGCCCCCTTCACCGCCATCGAGGGCGTTCATACCGCGCCCTCGACGCCCGGCGATATCCTGTTCCACATCCGCGGCATGGAGGTGGACATGTGTTTCGAGCTGGAAAGCAACATCCTCGCACGTCTGGCCGGTCATGTGACCGTGGTGGACGAGACGCCGGGCTTCAAGTTCTTCGACAACCGCGACCTGCTGGGCTTTGTCGATGGCACCGAGAACCCGGACGGGCAAGACCGCGTCGAGGCCGTGGTGATCGGCGACGAGGATCCCGATTTCACCGGCGGCAGCTATGTCATCACCCAGAAATACCTGCATGACCTGGCGAAATGGAACGCCATCCCGGTCGAGCAGCAGGAGCGCATCATCGGCCGCAAGAAGCTGTCGGATGTCGAGTTGCTGGATGCCGAGAAGCCCAGCTATGCCCATAACGTGCTGAACGTGATCGAGGACGAGGACGGCAACCAGCTGGATATCCTGCGCGACAACATGCCCTTCGGGCGCCCCGCGTCGGGCGAGTTCGGCACCTATTTCATCGGCTATGCCCGCAGCCCCAGCCGCACCATCCGGATGCTGGAAAACATGTTCATCGGCCTGCCCGCCGGGAACTACGACCGAATCCTCGATGTCAGCGACGCCGTCACCGGCACGCTGTTCTTTGTCCCGACCGTGGACATGCTGGATGACACCGGCACCGCGCCAGAACCCACCGCCGCACCTACCGCCGAACCCGCTGCCGCCCCAGCCAAGGCGGACAAGGCCGCACCCGCCGCCTCGCTGGGGATCGGCTCGCTGAAAGGAGACTGACATGGACAACCTGCACCGCCCCCTTGCCCCCATCAGCGCCGCCGCATGGGAGGATATCGAAGAGGAAGGCCGCCGCACGCTCCGCCGCTACCTGGGCGCGCGGCGGGTGGTCGATCTGGTCGGGCCCGAGGGCTACGACCATTCCTCGGTCAACCTGGGTCACATCCAGTCGATCAAGAGCGGCTTTGACGGCGTCGCCATGGCGCAGCGCGCCGTCCTGCCGCTGGTCGAGTTCAAGGTGCCCTTCACCCTGAACCGGGGCGAGATCGACAATGTTGCCCGTGGCGCTCAGGATTCCGACTGGCAGCCGGTGAAGGATGCGGCGCTGAAACTGGCCACCGCCGAGAACCTGATGGTCTTCGAAGGGCTGAAATCGGCGGGCATCGAGGGGATGCGGCCCTTGTCCTCGAACAAGCCGGTGCCGATGCCCGAAGACGACGACGATATCCCCGAAGCCGTCGCCCGCGCGGTGGACACGCTGCGCGAAGTCGGCGTTCAGGGCCCCTATGCGCTGATCCTCGGCGACGACGTCTTCACCCGGATCACCGGCGGCTCCGACGAGGGCTATCCGGTGATGAAGCATATCCGCTCGCTTCTGGATCGCGACGTGATCTGGTGCCCGGGCCTGACCGGCGGCATCGCCCTGACCCTGCGCGGCGGCGACTTCCAACTGCATCTGGGGCTGGACACCGCCATCGGCTATGACAGCCACAGCGCGGATGAGGTGGTGCTTTACCTGCTGGAAACCGCCGCCTTCAAGCTGCAGACGACCGAGGCGCTGGTCTCGCTGCCCTCCTAGGGATAGGGCAATTCCCCTGCCGCCCGACGGCGGCAGGGGATGATCCAGGCCACCGGGTCAGATCATCAGGTCGTCGACAAGATCGCCCAGATGGGTGTTGCGGACGGTCAGCACATCACCGCCGCCGAAGTCGAACAGGACATCATGTCCCTGCTGGCTGGCGCGTGACATGGCCGCCGAGGTCGAGCTGAAGTTGAAGGCCCGCAGGTCGAGATTGTCGAGATCATCCTGGAAGTCGTTGACGGCAAAGCGATCGTGACCCCGTGCAAAGACGAAGGTATCGGCTCCGCTGCCGCCGACCGCGACATCCGAGCCTGATCCGCCGTTCAGCAGGTCATTGCCGTTTCCACCAGACAGCAAGTCATTTCCCGCACGTCCGTGGAGGGCATCACGACCGGAATTGCCGATAAGCACATTTCGGTTGTTGTCACCGACAAGTATGTCACTGAAACGCGAGCCGGCAATATTCTCTATGCCGGCATAGCTGTCTCCGGCGGCCTCGCCTCGGTTGAGGCGTGTCTGCACGAGGTCAGCGCGAACGCTTGAGGTCGCGGTCGAATAGTTCGCTGTATCACTTCCCAGTCCGCCATTCATGACGTCCCTTCCCGCGCCTCCGTAGAGGTTGTCATTTCCATCACCGCCAAGGAGCCGGTCATTCCCGCCGTGCCCGAATATCCGGTCATTCCCTGCATCACCATTCATGCTGTTCCGGCCGTTGGAGCCGGAAAGGATGTCATTGAAGCGGGATCCGGAGATATTCTCGATACTGGAGTATCTGTCGCCGCTGGCTTCGCCGCGATTGAGGCTCGTCGACAAAAAGTCGACGCGGACTGCCGACCTAGCCGTGGAATAATCTGCTGTATCGCTACCTGCGCCACCGTTCAGGACATCCCTGCCCAATCCCCCGTTGAGTTTGTCGTTGCCATCACCTCCCACCAGAACATCGTTCCCGCCACGTCCGTGGAGCCAATCGTGCCCGGCGCCACCGTCGATGACGTTTTTGCCGTGAGTAGCGGCGAGATTGTCGCCAAAGCGCGAACCGGTGAGATTCTCGACGCTGGCATAGCTGTCTCCGGCCGCCTCGCCGCTGTTGTGGTGCGTTAGCAGAAGGTCTGCACGGATGGCCGTCGTGGCAGAACTGTAAAGGGCAAGATCGTAACCCAAACCGCCCACAAGCCGATCGGCACCGAGACCGCCGGCAAGTCTATCATTGCCCGATTGACCCATCAGAAAATCATCGCCGACCCCGCCCGCGATCAGGTCATTCCCTGTGCCGCCGTCTAGAGTATCGTTTCCGCTTTCACCGCGCAGGGTGTCGCGACCACTACCACCCCAGATCCTGTCATTTCCTGCCAGGCCTGACATTTTGTCATTGTTCAGCCCGCCGGCCAGCAGGTCGCCATTGTTGGTGCCGAAGATGATTCTGAGGATGCTTGCCCTGCTGATCAGTGAACCGTCGGCATCCCGATAGCCGCCGGAATGCATGTCATCGTCGTTGAAGATAATTCCACCTTCAGCCTCGAAGCCGTGCGGGACATAGTTGTGCTTGTAGACGAACGACACCTCCTTCAGCTTGCTGAAATCGGGCATGTATTCCCGGTCAACAAAATGCGCCTCGGAATTGCCGTTGTTCGAAATGCCGTTCCCGTTCATGTCGGCTCGCGCGCCCTCGAGCGCGTAGAAAATCTTTCCGCCGGTCGGCGTGGTGATCAGCAGCCATTGCTGCGGCGTCGCGCCGGGGTCGTTATGGGCACCGTTGAATTCGACGATCTTGACGTTTCTCGGCAGGTTGAAGAGGTCGATATCGCGCCCCTCGATCTGGATCCGGTCCCGGCTGTAGTCGAGATCCTCGATCCGGCCGACGACCAGCTGCCCGGCGCGCACATTGCTGATATTGGTGAAGTTGAAGACGTCATGCCCGCGATTGGTCGCCATATCGGCATCGCCGCGCGCGTGATGACCGAGCCAGAAGTTCTTCGTGCCGGCGGCAAAATCCAGGTGCACAACATCATTCCCGCCCTGCGCATAGACATGCCGTGCGCCCCCCGGCCCGGCGAAGGTCGTGGCAACGATGTGGTTGTCCTGTCCGTCGCCCATGTCTCTGTGTTCATGTTCCATGGATCGGGCTTCCTTAACGCTTCCTCGTGGTGGGATGCCCGGCGCGGAGACGACCCCCAACGTTCCTTGCGCGCAATCCCCATCCGCCCGGTGAATCCGGGGATATGAACTGTCGCAAAAGTTGAACGCTTGCCAGACACCTGCAGCACATGCCGCGAGGTGATTAGTCACGAGCGTTGGTTAACTTAGTGTTAACCGTAGGTAGAATTCGTTAATCCTTGGATCGCGCATCTGGGGTGAGGCCATGTTTCCTGCCGCGTCCGGCGAAACGGAAACCCTTGACGTTAACCAATAATTCGCCGTGGCCGAACCGGCATCCGGGTCAGCCTGCATCAGATAATTTTTTGGAGAGTTCCGTGCCGCGCCGCTTTCCATTCGCCCCGCCCGGCAAGTCCCGCCGAATCGCAGGGGTTGATTCGGCCGGCGGTGCGAATCAACCGAAGGGTCGGCGGATCAGACCAGCCCGCGCAAGGCCTGCGGCTGCGGTCCGCCGGTGGCCCAGTCCAGCAGCTCGGCGGTGTGGACGACCGGAACCCCGGTGCCCGAGCCGATCTGCATCATGCAGCCGATATTTCCGGCGCTGATGACCTGCGGGGCCAGCGCTTCGAGTGTGGCGACCTTGCGGGCCTTCAGCTCGCCCGAGATCGCCGGCTGCATCAGGTTATAGGTGCCGGCGGAGCCGCAGCAGAGATGGCTGTTCTTCGGCTCCAGTACGGTGAAGCCGGCGGCTTTCAACAGCTCCTTGGGCGCGGATTTGATCTGCTGGCCATGCTGCAGCGAGCAGGCGGCGTGATAGCCGACGCGCAGGGCGGGGGCGTGGGTGGCGTCCTTGAGGCCGAGGCTGGCCATGACCTCGGAAATGTCCTTGGCCAGCGCCGAGACCCGCTTGGCATCGGCTTCCAGCGGGTCGCCTTCGAACATGTGGCCGTAATCCTTGACGGTGGTGCCGCAGCCCGAGGTGTTGATGACCACGGCGTCCAGCTCGCCCGTCTCGATCTCGGCGGTCAGCGCGCGGATATTGGCCGCCGCCGCCGCGTGGCTGTCATCGGTGCGGCCCATGTGATGGGTGAGCGCGCCGCAGCAGCCGACGCCCTTGGGGATCACCACCTCGCAGCCGTGACGGCGCAAGAGGCGGATGGTGGCATCGTTGATATCGGTGTTCAGCGCCCGCTGCGCGCAGCCAATCAGCAGCGCCACCCGCTTCACCCGCGGCTCGGCGGCGGGAAAGACCTGCGGGTCGTCGTTGCGGCTGGGGGCAGGGATATGTTGCGGCGCCATCTCCAGCATCGCCCGCAGCCGCGCATCGGGGATCAGCTTGCGGAAGGGGCGGCCGAGCTTCGCGCCGAGCAGCGCCAGCCGGAAGCGGCGGGGATAGGGCAGGATGGCGGCGAGAACCCGGCGCAACAGCCGCTCGGACAGCGGGCGGCGATAGTTCTGTTCGATATATTCCCGCGCGTGATCGACCAGATGCATGTAGTTCACCCCCGAGGGGCAGGTGCTCATGCAGGAAAGGCACGACAGGCAGCGGTCGATATGGCCGACGGTCTTGGCATCGGGGGTGCGGCTGTTTTCCAGCATGTCCTTGATCAGGTAGATCCGGCCGCGCGGACTGTCCAATTCGTCGCCCAGCACCTGATAGGTCGGGCAGGTGGCGGTGCAGAAGCCGCAATGGACGCAGGTGCGCAGGATCTCGTTGCTGCGGGCAATGGCGGGGATGGCCAGCTGTTCGGGGGTGAAGGTGGTTTGCATGTCAGCCGTCCATCAGTCCGGGATTGAGGATGCCCGCCGGGTCGAAGCGACGGCGCAAGCCCTGCGAAATTTGTGCCACGGGACCGGTTTCGGGCGGGAAGGCCGGGCCGGTGAGACCGCCGCGCCTGATCAGCGTGGCATGGCGTGCGATGGCCCGGACCTGCGCCACCTCGCCCGGACCGTGATACCAGATGAGCCCGCCGCCCCAGTCGAGCGCCAGCTGACCGCCAAGCGCCGTGAGCCGGGCCGAGAGGGCAGGGGCCTCGGTCGGGCGGCAGAGGATGCGCCAAAGGGGCGCAGGGGAGCCGGCGAAGGCCGAGGCATCGCGCAACCCGCGCCAGAGCCGGTCGCTCTCGGGCTGGTCCAGCAACTCGGGCCGGTGGCCGGGGAAGAGGGCCAGCAGACGGTCGCTGCGATAGTCGAGCTGCGGGCCGAGGCCCTCGATGCGCAGGAAGGCGGTGCCGTCCTGCCATGCGGCGCCGGAGACCTCGAACGGGGTGGCGAGAGCGGTGGAGAAGATCGTCACGGCAGCGGCGGCATCCACGCCGGGAAAGGCCAGCGTCGCGCGGCGGTCGGGGAGGGGCAGGGTCTTCATCGAGACCTCGGTCAGCACGCCAAGCGTGCCCTGTGCCCCGGCCATCAGTTTCGACAGATCCAGCCCGGTGACGTTCTTCATAACCCGGCCGCCGTTCTTCAGGATGCGGCCCTGTCCATCGACAAAGCGCACGCCCAGAAGGTGATCGCGGCAGGCTCCGGCCAAGAGGCGGCGCGGGCCGCTGGCATTGGCCGCGACCATGCCGCCGATGGTTGGCACGCCGTCGCTGCCCGAGATGCCGCGCAGATCTGGCGGCTCGAAGGCCAGCGATTGACCCTCGGCGGCCAGCATCTCCATGATCTCCGCGAGCGGCGTGCCGGCCCGGGCCACCAGCGTCATCTCGCCCGGTGAATAGGTGACGACGCCCGGCAGCCGGGCGAGGCTGAGCGCCGCGCCGGGGCCGGGATTCTGGGTGCGGGTGCCGCCGCCGGTGATGCGCAGGGGGGCGGAACGGGCGAAGTGATCGGCGACCAGTTCCGAGAGTTCGGCCTCTGACGAGGGCGCCAGCAATTCGGTGACGCTCATTCCGCCGCCCTCGCGCGATAGGGGGCGCTGGCTTCCAGCGGCCAGACCTTGGCCGGGTTCAACAGCCAGCCGGGGTCGAACACGTCCTTGACCTCCATCTGGATCGCCAGATCCTCGGGCGCGTATTGATCGCCCATCAGGTCGCGCTTTTCGATACCCACGCCATGCTCGCCGGTCAGGCAGCCGCCGACCTCGACGCAGAGCCGCAGGATATCGGTCCCAAGCGCCTCGGCCCGGGCCAGATCTCCGGGGGTATTGGCGTTGAAGAGGATCAGCGGGTGCATGTTGCCGTCGCCGGCGTGGAAGACATTGGCGACCTCCAGCCCGTGCTGGCGCGACAGTTCGCCGATGCGGCGCAGGGTGAAGGGCAGTTGCCCGACCGGCACCGTGCCATCGAGGCAGATGTAATCCCCCAGACGGCCCATGGCGCCGAAGGCCGATTTGCGGCCCTTCCAGATCGCCGCCGCCTCGTCGGCGCTGCGGCTTTCGCGGAACTCGACCGGGTTCAGCGCATCGGCGATATTGCGGATCTCGCCCAGCTGGTGGTCGATCTCGCCCGGCGAGCCCTCGACCTCGACCACCAGAACGGCGGCGCAGCCGGGATAGCCGGCATGGGCGAAATCCTCGACCGCGCGCAGGCAGGGTTCGTCCATGTATTCGATCGCCACCGGCAGCACGCCCGAGCGGATGATATTGGCGACGCATTCGCCCGCCACCTCGGCATTGTCGAAGCCGATCAGCACCGGCCTTGCGCCCTCGGGTCTGGGCAGGATTTTTAGAATCGCCTCGGTGACGATGCCCAGCTGACCTTCCGAGCCGCAGAGGAGGCCGAGAAGGTCGAGCCCGTCGGGCGACAGTTCCGGGCCGCCCAGTTCCACCACTTCGCCGGTGGTCAGAACCACCGTCGCGCCGAGAAGGTTGTTGGTGGTGACACCATATTTCAGGCAATGCGCGCCGCCCGAATTCATCGCGATATTGCCGGCAATGGTGCAGGCCAGCTGCGAGGAAGGGTCGGGGGCATAGAAGAAGCCATGGGGTTCAAGTTCGGCACTGACCGACAGGTTGGTGACGCCCGACTGCACCCGGATGAAGCGGTTTTCGGTGTCGATCTCGAGGAAATCGTTCAGCCGCATGGTGCCGATGACCACGCAATCGGCGGTGGGCAGCGCGCCACCCGCCAGCGAGGTGCCGGCGCCGCGCGGCACCACCGGCACGCCCATTCGCGCGCAGACCTGCATGGCGGCGGCAACCTCGGCGGTCGTGCGGGGCAGGACCACGGCCAAGGGCGGGCAGCGATAGGCGGTGAAGGCGTCGCATTCATAGGCGCGAGTTTCCTGCAGATCCGAGATGACCGCATCGGCGGGCAGCACCTTGCGCAGGGCGGCGACGATCTGGGGCGCGCGGTCTAGGATGCGCGGGTCGGGCTGGGGCATCGCGATGCCGGACATGGGTTCCTCTCGCTTTCCGCTGGCTGGCGTGTTGGTATTATTTTTAGACCATATTTGTCAAACGGTATTTTCGATGAACCAAACCTTGACCCCGAACGGGGATGGGCTAGTCTCTGCATAGCACAGGCGGAGCCATGCGATGACGCAATCTGCGGTAAAATCCGAGCGCGCGGCCGAGGCCGTGGCCCAGCATATCGAGGCCCTGATCCTCGAGGGGGCGCTGAAACCCGATGCCCGGCTGCTGCCCGAGCGCGAACTGGCCGAGCGGCTGGAGGTCTCGCGCTCGACCTTGCGGGACGGGCTGAAGATCCTCGAGGCGCGGGGGCTGCTGGTTTCGGGCGGGCGCGGGGCGCAGGTCGCGGCGCTGGGGGCCGAGGCGATCACCGATCCGCTGATCGCGCTTCTGGCCCGGCACAGCGAGGGGGCCGACGATTATCTGGAGTTTCGTGGCATCATCGAAGGCGCCGCTGCCGGGCTGGCGGCGGAACGCGCCACGCCGGTCGAGCGCGAACGGCTGCGGGATCTGATGGAGCGGATGGCGCGGGCGCATGAGGCCGAGGACCCGACCGCAGAGGGCGAGGCTGATGCCGAGTTGCACCTGATGATCTACGAGGCGAGCCACAACCTGACGCTGCTGCAGATCATGCAGGCGCTGGCTGGCGTCGTGCGGGCGGATGTGCTGCAGAACCGCCAGCGGCTGTTCGCGATCCCGGCGATGCGGGATGTCCTCTATGCCCAGCATTGCAAGATCGGCGATGCGGTTCTGGCCGGGGACGCAGCGGCGGCGAGCGCGGCAGCGCTGGAACACCTGGACTATCTGCGCGCCGCGCGGCAGGAACTGAGCGCCGCCGATGCGCGGCTCGACCTGTCGATGCGGCGGCTGAACGGCGGCGGACTACAAGCGACGAACAAGCGATAATGCGAATTATGGAACATAAATCGCATACCGCCGGGTGACACAGGAATCGCGTCGCCTGCCGTTGCGGGATGACCGCTGAATTGCCCCGTCGGGTGCCGAGGCCGCGTTTCCCGGGCCAGACTTATACTTTTCGACAGGTTCCGAAAGACCCGGACCCGCCGAACTGTCCAGTTCCGCAATCTGCATGCTAGCCTGAATTTAATCCCCCCGGCAGACATTCATGGACTACATTGTGGACAAGTGCAGATTGGCAATCGTCGATGATCACCCAATATTTCTTGAAGGGTTGATTAATATATTCTCGGAATCGGATGAATTTATCATTATGAATCGTGGCGCCTGTGCAGGTGATGCGGTCAGAATATCAAAAGAAAATGGATCGGATGTCATTCTCATGGATTTGGATATGCCGGGCAGCGTGCTGTCGGCGATTCGAGAGATCAGGATGGACTCTCCCGATGTGAAAATTCTCATGTTCACGGCCTCGATGGCGGTAGAGCACGCGGTGCAGGTGCTCGAGGCGGGCGCCCATGGTTACGTGGTGAAGGGCAGCACGAAATCCGAACTGACCAATGCGATCCGCGCGGTATTGCGCGATGAAACCTATGTAACCCAAGCTTTTGCCGCGAAGGTCATTTCAGCCCTGCAGAATGCGGCCCTGCGCAAGCGGGCCTTGCAATCGATCAAGCTGAATGTGCGCGAGCATCAGATTATCCGCCTGCTCTTGCGGGGAAAGACCAATCGCGAAATCGGCGAGCGGCTGAATATCAGCGAAAAGACCGTAAAACATTACATGTCGATCCTGATCCAGAAACTGCAGGTCCGGAACCGGACCGAGGTGGTGCTGGCCGCCCAGAAGCTGCAGATCGAGGCTTTGGACAAGGAGCCGGCGGTTTCGGCCTATCTGCAATAACCGGCGTCAGACCGGCAGCCGCACCGTCACCCGCGTGCCCCTGCCGCCATCCGAAGCGACCTCCAGCTTTCCGCCAAGTGTCTGCACCCTCCGTGCAATCCCGGCAAGGCCCAGCCCGGTCATCGGGCCGGTCGCAGCGCGCGCGCCGATGCCCGGCCCGTGGTCGCTGACCGTGATCTCGACCGCGTTGTCCTGCAACCGGCCACGGACTTCCTGCCCCTCGCCGCCGGCATGGCGAAAGGCATTGGTCAGCCCTTCCTGCACCACGCGGTAGAGGCTGATCTTCACCGGCTCGGGCAGGTCCTCGGGCAACGCGCCGAGATCGAGTGTCACCGAACTGCCCGTCTGCCGCTCGTGCCGCGTTACTGCCAGACGCAGCACCTCGGGGACCGAGAGGCCCGCCAGCTCCGGCACGCTGAGCCCATCGGCCAGATGACGCAACTCGCGGATGGCCTGGCTGGTCAGCGAGACGGCGGACATGCGGGTTCCAGGGCCGGGTTCCGAGGCGACCTCGTCGCTGTGCAGGATCGCCAGCCCCAGAAGCTGCAGCGGGCCATCGTGCAGATCCGCGCCGATGCGGTTCAGCAGGTCCTCGTTCACCTCGACCGCGTCCAGCTTGGCCTGCTCGGCGATCCGCCGCAGCCGGTCGTTCTGCCGGGCCAGGTCCTGGGAATCGATCAGCCGACGGTTCAGTTCGGCCTGCTGCATCTGGACGATGCGCCGGGCACGGCCGGCCAGCAGCAGCAAGAGGCCCATCATCAGGAAGGTGGTCAGGCCGATGCCGGCCCAGATCCTCACCGAGACCACCCGCATCTGCGCCAAGAGCCGGGTCGGGTCCTGGTAGAATTCGCCGACCGCTGCGATCGCCGAGGCACCCTGCGCCTTCAGCGGCACATAGAGTTCAAGGACCGTCTCGTCCGCGCGCCGCTCGGGGATCAGGCCATGCACCGCCGGTTCATGTTCGAGGATCGCCACCGTGCCGCCCGACAGCGCCTCGGCCAGATGTTCAGAATTCGCCTGCAGGCCGACCAGCCGGGGATCGGTGCTGTAGGCGATGGTCCCGTCCGGCCACCAGATCAGCGCGGTGCCGATCTCCTTGGCGGTGATATAGGCGGCCAGCACCTCGTCAAGCCGCGCCTTGACCGCGCCGGGCAAGGGGCCGTTCTGCGGTAGATCGGCCAGCAGCGGCTCCATCAGCAGGCTCATGAACACCGCGTGCGAGGCCGAAACGGCCTTGATCTCGACATCGCGGATATAGGCGTTCAGCGTCGCGCCCAGAATCAGCATCGAGGCGCAGATGATGACCGAGATCATCAGGACGGCTTCGACACCAAGGGCGAAGGGCCGCGACGGGTTTGCCGGCTGTGTCATCAGGGATTATGAATTTCGATCAATCTCGGCAGATGGTGGCACAGGATCTGCAGTCTGTGCTACTTGCACTTAGCGTTCGCGCATCGCGCGGTTGAACTGATCGGTCAGAGGCTTGGTGAGATAGGACAGCGGCGTCCGCGCCTCGGTCGAGACGAAGATCTCGGCCGGCATTCCCGGGATCAGTTGCAGACCGGCCAGCTTCTCCATCTCCTCGGTGCCGATCTCGGCATCGCCCGCATAATGGCTTTCGGCCGAGGCGCTCGCGCGGGTGGCGGCGGCGGCGACATAGGTCATGACGCCGGTGACCTCGGGCGTGGTGCGCTGGTTGAAGGCCGAGAAGCGGATGCGGACCGGCTGGCCCACGGCGATCTGGTCGATGCTGTTCGGGGGAAACTTGATGCCGATCTTCAGCCGCGCATCATCCGGCACGATGCTGGCCAGCACCTCGGCCGGGGTGATGACACCGCCGATGGTATGCACCTTCAACTCGTTGATGATGCCCGAGATCGGCGCGCGCAGATCGGTCCGCGTCAGCTTGGCCTCGGTCGCCTCGCGGCGATCGCGCAGTTCCGAGATGCGGGCGGTCGCCTGCCCGATCTCGCGCTGCGCCTCGGTCCTTGCCTCGTCATCGACGGCGAGGATCTGCAGCCGCAACTCGCCGATCCGCACGCGGGCACGGGCCATGGCCGAGGAGATCTCGCCATGCTCGCCCAGCAGCCGCGCCCGTTCGCGGCTCATGGCGAAGATGCGGGTGCGGTCGATCAGCTTGGCCTCGGTCAGTTCGGCGATCCGCGCATGTTCGACATCGACCAGCGCGATCTCGTCGGCCTTGCCCCGCAGCTGGGTCTCGAGCCCGGCGATTTCCTCCTCGATCTGGCTGATGCCCAATTCCAGCTGCTGCTTGCGCGAGTTGCGGCTGAGGCTGTTGCCCTCGAACATGCGGGTTTCGCCCTGCACGATCCGGGTGATCTGGGGGGTGTCGCCCCCAAGCTCGGGCGGGAAAGCGATCTCGGCCAAGCCGTCGCGCTCGGCGGTCAGGCGGGCTTCGCGGCCGGCCAGTTCCAGAAGTTGCGATTGCAGGATCGACAGCTCGGCGCGGGTCTGCGCGTCGTCGAGACGGAACAGCACCTGCCCGGCCTCGACCCGGTCGCCCTCGCGGATCTCGATGGCGCTGATGATGCCGCCGTCGCGGTGCTGGACGAATTTCAGGTTCTGGTCCACCGCCACCTCGCCCTGCGCGATCACCGCGCCGTTGAGCTGCGCGGTGGCGGCCCACCCGCCGACGCCGCCGATCAGCAGGAAGGCCAGCACGAAGCCGGCGCCGACCCTGAGGCCAAGGGGAAAGCGGTTCTCGCTGGTGCTGGTCGGCGCCGTCGGCTGATTGCTGGGTTTTTGCGTCATCTTGTCCTCACGCGATTTCGACCATGGTCAGCACATGCCGGCCCTCGAGGATGATGGTGGTGTCGAATTCATTGTCGCGGTTGAAATCCGCGCGGATGACGGTCCGGTCCAGGTCCAGCTCGGCATCACGCTCGTGGTGGAAGGACAGGCGAATGTCGTCATCGTCGAACTCCTCGCCATAGATCCGTTCGAAGGCATCCTCCTGCTCGTCCATGATTTCTTCGAAGAGGTCATATTTGGACATGCGAAGCCGGTCGCCCACGTCGAAATCCTGGATCTCGAAGACGATGATGCCCGGCGTCAGCGGGGCAAGCGGCGGGATCGGATCGGGGGCGCGGAATTCGAACAGGTTGTCGCCGCCGCCGCCGATCATCGACACGGGCTCATTGCCGGCGAGGAAATGGTCATCGCCGCCGCCGCCCGCGATGGTCTCGAACCCGGCAAAGCTGTCGAGGCCGGTTTCATCGCTGGTGACGGTTCCGGCATCGATGGCGAGGGCGAGGGCTTCGGTCGCCGCGCTGTAATCCAGCAGGTCATCGCCCGCGCCACCCTCGATCAGGTCGGCGGCGCCATCGGCATCGGCGATGACATGATCATCGCCCGCCCCGGCCTCGATGGTATCGGCCCCCGCGCCGCCCGCCAGCCAGTCATCCCCGTCACCGCCGAGCAGAAGGTCTGCCCCCGCCTCGCCCAGCAGCGTATCCTCGCCCCCGGCCCCGTCCAGACGCTCGCCATCGGCGCTGCCCCGGATCTGGTCGTCACCCGCGCCGCCGAGAATGGTCTCGAAGCCAGCGATGCGATCATCGCCGATCTCGGCGCTGCTGGCGGTGCCCTCGGTGGCATCGATCAGCAGGTCGTCGCTTGCCTGGCTGTAGTCGAGAACATCACTGCCCTCGCCGCCCTCCATCCGGTCGGCAACCGCATCGAGATCGCCGATCACGTGATCATCGCCCGCCCCGCCCTCGATGGTATCGGCCCCCGCGCCGCCTGCCAGCCGGTCCTTGCCCGCGCCACCCTGCAACAGGTCCTGACCGGCCCCGCCCAGCAGCAGGTCGTCGCCCGATCCACCGACAAGGCGGTCATTCCCGGCGCCGCCGTCCAGATGGTCGCGCCCCGCCCCGCCATCCAGTTGATCGTCCCCGGCACCGCCGATCAGGATGTCATCCCCGGCCTCGCCATGGATGCGGTCATGCCCTGACCCGCCCCGGACATGATCATTGCCGCCACCGGCGAGGATGACATCATCGCCATCGCCACCCTGGATCGTGTCATTGCCCGACCCGGCGATGACATGATCGTCACCGTCACCGGCATGAACCACGTTCGCGCCATCGCCCGTATCGATGTTGTCATCGCCGCCCCGCGCGTCGAAATCCTCGCCGCAGCTGCCGCCCAGCAGCATGTCGTCGCAATCCGTGCCCTCGACCAGTCGCCGTCCGAGGCTGTCGAATGTGGCGGTCTGGGTGACCTCGGCCTGACCGTCGCTGATCTGGTAGGTCAGCGTCACCTCGCCCACGAATCCCGGCTCAGGCTCGAACTGCCAGCCCTCGGCGGTCCGGACCAGCCTGCCGGACGAGGCGGTCAGGCCCATGATCTGCAGCGCGTCGCCATCCGGGTCATGCGCGTTGCGCAAGAGATCCGCCATGGCGATGGCCAGCACCGCGCAAGAGCCAACATCGGCGAGATGAACCGGGCCCGAGACGCGCGGGGCGCGGTTCGGGGTGTCGTGATCTTCCTCTTCGGGCGTGGCCTCGGGTTCTTCGGCGGTGGCTTCGGGATCCTCCGCCTTGTCCCCGGGCAGGTCCGACACGGGCGGTTCAGGCGGCGCTTTTCCGGGATCTCGGGCGGCGGCATTGCCCGGGGGCAAGGCCGCATTGTCATTCGCCGGTTTGCCGGCAGCCGCCTCGGCCCCGCCACGGATCGCCGGCGCGGTCCGGCCCTCGCTTTCGACGATGACGGATTTCTGGGGCCTGGATGACAGCGCCGGCGCGTCCGGCGCGACCGGGCCGGTCGATGCGATGGGAGGAACCGCCGGATCACCCGCGACCGGCACAGGCGCCCGGTCGCCCTCGGGCATCTTGGCCGCCGCCGCAACCGATGCAGCCTCCGGCAGGGCATCCGTCGGCTTGGTGTTTCCATCAGGGCGCACGGCCTTCTCGGCCCAACCCGGGAAGATCGACTTGAGGTAGAGGCCGACACTGACCAGCACCATGCCGAAGACAAAGGGGGCACGGGACGGGCTGGCGGCGGCTGCATCCGCTGCGAATTTCGCTGCGCCCTGGGGCTCGTCCCCTTTCGACCGGGTTCCCTTGACCGAAATGCTCATCCCGTCACCTTTGCCGCTGTCAGCGCGTCCTGCGGGGGCCGCGCCGCAGTTCCCTGCGCCTGTGATTTGCCGATGATCTCTTCCTTCGCGCCGAAGGCCGTCATCCGGCCGTTCTGGATCACCGCCACCAGGTCGACCGCCGCCAGCGCGCTGGGGCGGTGGGCGATGACGATGGCAATGCCGCCCCGCGCCCGGACCGAGCGGATGGCGGCGGTCAGCGCGGCCTCGCCCTCGCCATCGAGGTTGGAATTCGGCTCATCCAGCACCACAACGAAGGGATCGCCATAAAGCGCGCGTGCCAGACCGATGCGCTGGCGCTGTCCCCCCGACAGCGCCAGACCCATCGGCCCCAAGGCTGAGTGATAGCCTTCGGGCAGGCGGACGATCATCTGATGCACCCCGGCCGCCTTGGCCGCATCGACGATGCGGCGCGGGTCGGGATTCTCTTCCAGACGTGCGATGTTTTCCTGGATATCCCCTTCCAGCAGGGCGACATCCTGCGGCAGGTAGCCGACATATCCCCCCAGTGTTTCGTCATCCCATTGCGCCATTTCGGCGCCGTCCAGCCGCACGCTGCCGCGCAGCACCGGCCAGATTCCGGTCAGCGCGCGCGCAAGCGTGGTCTTGCCGCCACCGCTTGGCCCGATGATCCCCAGCGCCTGCCCGGCCTCCAGTTGCAGGCTGACATCGCTCAGCAGCACCCGGCCCGTATCCGGCGCGGCCACGGTGATGCCCTCGACGGTCAGGGACTGGGTAGGTGCGGGCAGCGGCATCGGCTCGGGCCGGTCGGCAAGGGCGGTGACCGTGTCCTTCAGCCGACGCATCGCCGCGCGGGCGGCCACGACCCCCTTCCAGTTGGCAATCGCCATGTCGATGGGTGCCAGCGCCCGGGCCGAGGCGACCGAGGCGGCGATGATCGCGCCCGCCGACAGATCGCCCTTGATGGTCAGGAAGGCGCCGAGACCCAGCACGGCGGATTGCAGGATCATCCGCAGCACCCGCGAGATCGCGCCGAAGGTGCCGCCGACATCATTGGCGCGGGTCTGCAGGCCCAGATGCTCGTCATTGGCACGGGCAAAGCGCTTGACCGCGCGACCGCCAAAGCCCATCGCCTTCAGGATCTCGGCATTGCGGGCGTTGGAATCGGCGATCTGGTGACGCGCGGTGGCGGCGCGCTGCGAGTCCTCGTTGAGGCCCCGCATCAGAAGCTCGGTCACGATGGTCAACAGCGACAGCACCACCGCCCCGCCAAGCGCCAGCATCCCCAGCCAGGGATGCAGCACGTAGACGAAGGCGATGAACAGCGGCACCCAGGGCAGGTCGAACAGTGCGACCGGCCCCTGCCCGCCCAGGAAGCCGCGCACCGTATCGACATCGCGCCCACGCTCCAGCGCCTCGGAGGTCGAGAAGCCAAAGCGCGGCATGTCGATGGTGACCTGGTGTGCCAGCGGTGCCAGCTTTCGATCCAGCCGGGCGCCGACGCGCACGAGGATCTGCGAGCGGATGATGTCAAACAGGCCCTGCGAGAAATAAAGCCCGATGGCCAGGACCGAGATCGCCAGCAGGGTCGGCACGCTGCCGCTGCCGAGGGCGCGGTCATAGATCTGCAGCATGTAGAAGGCGCCGGTCAGCGCCAGCACGTTGATGATGCCCGAGATGCCGAAGAGGAAAACCAGCAGCCAGCGATAGCCACGGATCAGGCTGGTGGCGGCTTTGGGCGATCTGGACCGGGTGGAGCTCTTTCTGGCCATAACACTCTTCCATCATGGGGGGGCATAACGCAGAGGGTGCCCGGCCAGCCCTGTTCCACAGGGCCGGCCGGGCGGCGGCACTAGAGGTTGAAGTCGCTCTGGGTGAGGGCGTGGGTTCCCTTCAGCGTGATGCTGAATTCCGCGTCCTCGCCGCCGGAGGTGCTGCCGGTGACAATCGTGACAGCGCCCTCCTCTCCCTCCTCGTGAGCGATCATCACCTGGCCGCTACCGGTCAGGGCCCCGTTGACCAGGGTAAAGCTCTGGTCTCCGGCCATGCCCGCCTTGGCGTCGATGCCGCTGAGATCGATCCGGTCGCCCGGCTCGAAGCCCAGGATGACATCCCCGTCCGCCGCCTCGACCGAGGTGAAGCGGAAGATGTCCTTGCCGGCACCGCCATCCATCACGTTCACCGCCTCGCTGGCGGTGATCTTGTCGTCGCCCGACCCGGTGACGATGTTCTCGACGTTCCACAGGACATCCTGCCCGGAACCGGCGCTGTTGACGCTGCCGCGCCCGGCAAACCCGCTGCCGAGATTGGCGGTGATATTGGCGCTGATCGCGGCCATATCCAGCGTGTCGGTGCCGTCCTCGCCGTAATAGACATCATCTCCGTCATGGGCCGAGGCAATGATCAGGTCGTCGCCCGACCCAGCCAGAACGGTGTCGCTGCCCTTGCCGCCGGTGATCATGTCGCTGCCGTCGCCGCCGAAGACCCGGTCATCGCCGCCGTCGCCATAGAGCATGTCGGCATCCGCGCCGCCGAAGACATCGTCATTGCCGTCGCCAGCCAGGATGATGTCGCGTCCGGCATTCCCGGACAGCAGGTCATTGCCGGCGCCGCCGTGAACGATGTCGGCCCCGTCGCCCCCGATGCGGACATCATCGCCATCGGTTCCGGTCAGGGTCAGATCGGCGGGGGTGTCATCGTCCTCCTCGGCTTCGTCATCGGGGGTGTCGCCGTCGTCGTCGTCCCCGTCCTCCTCTGCGGCCGCAGCGGTATAGGTCACCGTGCCGGCGCCTTGCGACATGGTCGTGGTGCCATCGGCATTCTCGGCCAGGCTGACGCCCGCGCCCTCCGCGCCGGCGGGCATCTCGATCACGTCCTGCGGGCGCAGGGTGCCGATGATCGTGTCATTGCCGCCATTCGAGCGGAAGAGGACGCGATGCGCCGATTGCAGGTCCGAGATATCGACCGTGTCATCGCCCTCGCCACCTTCCAGCGTGATGGTGCTGTAGCTGAGGCTGGTGCCGGTGAAGTCGCCATGCGGAACGAAGGTATCACCACCGCCCATGCCGCTGATGACGATCTCCTCAATGGCGCTCAGCTGCACCGCGATGGAGCCGAAATTGGTGCCGTTGCGGGTGATGATGATCTCGGCCTCCGGGTCGAGGTTCACCTGCTGGTTGGTGTTGCCGGTGCTGAAGGCGATCCATTCGGCGCGGGTCCAGATGTGATAGGTCTCGGCCGTGGCATCGCCGGTCAGCTGCACCGTGTCGGTGCCGTCGCCGCCCCTGACCACATCGCGGCCATCGGTGGCGCTCCAGGTGATCAGGTCATCGCCTGCCCCGGCCTCGACCGTGTCAGCGCTGACACCGCCGTTCAGGGAGTCATTGCCCTCGCCGCCCTGCAGCAGATCGGCGCCGATGCCACCGTCGAGCATATCGTCGCCGGCACCGCCATCCATGACATCGGGCCCTGCGGCGCCGTCGAGCGTGTCATTGCCGTCACCGCCCTGCAGGTCGTCAGCCCCGCCGCCGCCGAGGATCAGGTCGTCGCCGGCCTGACCCGACAGTGTGTCATTGGCGCCGAGACCCTCGATGATGTCGGCGCCAATGGTGCCCCCGAAACTGTTGGGGGTTCCGTTGCCGACATAATGCGCCCCGACCGGAGCTGTCTCTGCGGACATCACCGCCTCGGCATTGCCGGCACCATCGACATAGCTGACCGAGACCCTCAGCGGGGTGTTGATCTGGCCGAGATCGGGGGTGAAGTTTTCCGCCGTGGCGCCCGCAATATCGGTCCAGACGCCCCCGATCATGCTTTGCCATTGCAGCTGCATCGAGCCGGGGGCGATGCCATTGCCATCGCTGATGCCCGAAAGATCGACCGTCAGCGCCTGCCCCTGCGTGGGCGAGGCATCGCTGATCACCGGCGATCCGATCGGCGGCTGGTTGAAATAGGCCGCCACGTTGATCAGCTGATCGCCGAACTGGATCTGCTCGATATTGTACAGCCGGTCGGTCCCGTCCAGCTGGCGGTTCTGGTTGGTCAGCGGATCGATGACCCCGACCGTCTCGTCCAGGTGCTCGACCGTGATGCTGCCATCGCCGTTCAGGGTCAGGCTGTAATTCTCGAACACGTCCCAATAGCTGGCGGTGTCGGTGCCGCTGTCATCCCAGAGGATCTCGCGGGTGATCGACAGCTGCCCGGGATTATAGACCCGCGACAGCATCAGGTTCTCCAGCGTGCGGCCGTCATGCAGCACGGTCCCGGCCAGATCGGTGACGACAGAAGACAGGCCCTCGGCCGTGGCGATCTCGGTGCCGCTGCCATCGCGGATGCTGATCCGGACGTTCAGCCAGGCGTCGCCGTCGATCACGTCATTGCCGCCGCGCCCCTCGATCAGGTCGCTGCCGCCGCCGCTCAGCAGGATATTGCCGCCGTTGAAGATCTCGCGCGTGTCGCCCGAACCATCGGCCAGGTATTCGCCGGTCACCATCAACTCGGGTGTGATGATCTGGGCCAGACCGGCAATGCGGTCGATCCCGGCCTGATCCAGCTCGTTATGAAGGAAGTTTCCCTCGGGCGTGGGGTCGGCAATCGGGCCGCCGCCTTCTTCGGCGGGATCGGGGGCGGTGCGGTCATCGCCGCGCAGCACGTCGTCATGCACCCAGCCCGACAGACCCTCGACCTGGCTGAAGCGGTCGCGCAGCACCTCGAGCGGCAGGGTGGCGAAGGCGGGGAAATTCAGGTCGGCATCGGCGGCGACGGCCTGTCCCTTGTGGATCACCCAGTCATGGCCCCACATGCCGATATTCTTCTGGATGCCCTCGCCCGCGACCATGATGTCATCGCCGGAATCGGCGTCGTAATCGGTATCGCCGCTGCCGCCGTTCAGCACGTCATGGCCGATGATGGTCGAGTTGAAGAAGATGTCGCCATTGTCACCGGCGATATATTCGAACAGCTCCTTGCCCTCGGCCCAATCATCGCCCTCGTTGCCGAAAAGCATGTCCGAACCGTTGCCGCCCATCAGGAAGTCATCGCCGACCCCGGCGCGGATCTCGGACCCGTCAGGCCCGGTCATCAGCACGTCCGAGCCAGAGCCGCCGAAGATCAGCGCCAGACCGGAGCCGCCCTGGATGACATCGTTGCCGGCATCGCCATGCAACATGTCCGTCTCGCCGATATCGGTGCCGGCATTGGTGATGACGTCATCGCCGTCATTGCCATGGACCTTGTCGACACCATAGCCGGCCTCGATATCGTCATCGCCGCCGAAACCGCGCACTGCATCGTCGCCGCCACCGGCGATGATCGTGTCATTGCCCTCGGTCCCCGCGATGACGGTGTGATCGAGGCCGTTATACTTGATGAAATTCGCATCCCGCTCGACCATGTTCGAGATGGCTTCCAGCAGCGGGTTGTCATGAACCGGGTCGACATGGCCAAAGCTAGCCTGCTTGGCCGCATCGACATAAAGGACGTGATCGGGGTTCGAGAAGATGTCGCCCGGCAGGGCAAAGCCGGTCTCGCCCAGATCGGTATTGCGCATGACCATCGAGGCCAGCGAATTGTTCTCGAGCTCGGTCAGCAGGTTCAGCCCCTGCGCCCGCGACAGGTAATAGAAGCGGTCGGCATGTTGCAGGTTTTCCATCTGCAGTTCGAAGACGAAGGAGAAGGTCGAGCCCAGCATCCCGCCGAAAGCCATCTTCTTCTCGGCCAGCCCGCCGATCCACAGATCGACATCGTCGAGCCCGCCCTTGCGGTCGGTATAGTCACCCCGCGCATTCAGGAAATCCATCCGGTCGGCCGGCGCCGCGATGGTGCGGCTGCCGCCGGCTTCATAGACCGTCTGGTCCGTGCCGAAGACGATGGCCATGGCGGCGGCGCGCTTGCCGGCGACGGTCTCCTCGGCCTCGATCAGGGCATGGTTGCCATAGGCGGCGATGAAGTTGACGATGGATTCGGGGTTCTTCATGTTCAGCGCATAGTCGATCCAGCTGGTATAGGGGTTCAGCTGGGTGTCGCCATTGGCCATTTCCCTGAACTGCTGCCGCGCCTCGTTCAGCGTCGGCATGCCGGTGTCACGGCCGCGCGCGATATTGGTCGCGGCAAGGTCCAGCGGAATGCCCACCAGCTGGTTGCGCAGCACGTTGGTGACGAACTCGTCGATCTCGTTGCCGGTCTGGCCGGTCATGCCGCGCACGATGGCGCCCGCCGCGTCGTGATGGCTGATCGTGTCCGAGCCGAAGGCCAGCGGGTTCAGGAAGGCGTCGAACAGCGTCAGGTTGTTGGTGCTGCCATCGGCATAGGTCTGGTCGACCGTCTCGTTCAGCATGGAATGGCCGAAGCGATAGACGACATGGGCAAACTCGGCAAAGATCGCCGGGTCGAGATTGACGTCCGGCTGCACCATGAAGACATCGACATCGGGCTGGATCTTGCGGGCAAACTCTTCGAAGACCAGGTGCTGGTATTCCATCTCGGTGGTGAAGCGCGCGGCCTGGAACAGTCGCTCGCCATCCCATGCGCCGGTCTCGTCCTGCCACTGGGCGATGAATTCGGCATCGCCCGAGTCGAGGATCACCTGCTTCACATGATCGACCAGCCGGTTGTGCTCGGCATGGAAGACCGAATGCACGGCGGTCAGGCCGATATTCTCGTTCCCGCGCCCGTCGCCGGTGATGTAATGCGCATCCAGCAGCTCGTCGTCATAGGAGGTGTTGTTGCCGCGCATGTCGAAGCCGCCGGAATAGCCGACCTCGGTGTCGCCGTCTTCCTGCAGCACCCCGCCGACCGCCACCGGGGCGGCAACATGGGCGATGTCGTCAAGGAAGGCGTTGCCGGTGCGCGCGGCCGAAACCGTCTCGCCCTCGGCGATCACATGCCCGCCCATCAGCACGGTGCCGGCGGGCAGTTCGATGGCCGAAGGGTTGACCGGCTCGGCAAGGTTGCCCTCGACATAGATCGGCAGACCATCGACATCGACAGCGGCCAAGATCTGCGGCAGCCCGTTCGCGCCGCGGATGAACTCGCCATAGGGATCGGTCAGCAGGACCGGCACATTGCCCACGTCGAGATCGGTCAGCTCGATCCCCAGCATCTCGCGGGCCTGCGCCTTCACATCGCCCCAGGTGGCCATGCCGCGCGCGCCCTCAAGCAGCTTGCCGGTCGAGACCGGGCCATCGGCGCCCACCTCGTATTCCCGCAAGAACACCTGGTGCGAGGGGTGCGAGGTGTAGGTCTGGTTCTGGTCAACCCAGGGCGTCGTCACATTGGTCGCCTCGTCGCCGAGGGTGGCGCGGGTCACGGCCATGAAATTCGTATGCGGTGAGGCCGGATTATACAGCGGGTCATCGGGCTGCAACGGGATGTAGACCGTGCCATTGCCGCCCTTCTTCACCAGGTCCAGCCCGTGGTCGAAGAACTGCCCGAACAGGGTGAACCAGGCATTGTACGAGGCCGAAAGCCCCTCGTCCGGCGAGACGTTGGGCAGCATCACCGTCGGCCCGTCCATCTCGACCCCGCGCTCCTCGAGCAAGCCGTCCAGCTGCGCCTGCGCGATCGCGCGGGCCGGGGTACCCGGGGCCGTGCCCTTGACCAGCGTGTGCGACATCGAGATCTCGTCGACGGCGGCGGGAATATCGGTCTCGGCCATGCCGGCATGGCGCAGGGCCGCGGCGATGGCGGCGGGATTGTCCAGCGTCTGGTCGACGATCAGGTTCGAGATGGTCCGGGGATCGGCGTCAACCACGGTGCCGGGCTGGAAGCCGGGGCTGGTCGGCGCGCCGGGGGTATAGTCGTTGCTGTTCAGCACCACGGTCATCGGACCCGCGCCGAAGGTCATGGAATCATCGGCCTCGTTACGCCAGGTCTGGTCGGTCAGCTGGGTGAAGCTTTCATGCGACGCGCCCCAGTTTTCGCGGCCCGGAACGATGTTGTTGAAGCTGCCATCGACGGTCCTGAGGCCATGCGGCAAGAGCGGGCTGTCCACCAGGTCGGTCAGGTCGGCACCCGCGGCATGGGCCTCGGCCAGCAGGATCTGGTCAAGGATGAACCCGAGGTCATGTTTCGTCAGCGTTACCATGGTCAAACACTCCAATCATCGGCCGCCCGGACCCGGGGGGGTGCGCATAGGCAGGGTTAGCGTTGCGTTCTGATTGGGTTCAGTCTGGGCGCGGATGGGTCCGCCGGGAACCTGACAAGGTCCGGTCTTGGCATGGCCGCAGGTCCGAGGCCCGCTTGCCCGAAAGGCCGATGCCGATCAGACCAAGGTCCGATCGGCATCTTGTTTTGCCGCCTGGAAATGGAGGGTGTCGCAGCCTTCGCGGTCAGTTCGCCTTCGTCTCGACATGGACGATCACCGACAGGCCCGGGGCCAGCAGCTCGGCCATCTCCTGGCCCGGATCGATGGCGATGCGGACCGGCAGGCGTTGGGCGATCTTGGTGAAATTGCCGGTGGCATTGGTGCCGGCCAGAAGGCTGAATTCCGAGGCGGTGGCCGGCGAGAAGGCTTCCACATGGCCCCTGAAGGCGCGGCCCGCCAGCGCATCGACGGTAAAGCTGACCGGCAGGTCGTGCTGCATCCCGTTCAGCCCGGTCTCCTTGAAATTGGCGATCACCCAGAGATCGCTGCCGACATGGCTGACCAGTGCCGTGCCCGGCGTCACGTATTGCCCGACCCGGGCCGAGACCTGACCCAGACGGCCATCAGCCGGGGCGCGGATCACGGTGTTCTCCAGATCGATCCGCGCCAGCTGCACCGCCGCCTCGGCACTGGCGATGCTGGCCTTGGCCGAGGACACCTGGGTCTTGGCGCTCTTGATGTTCTCCTGCTGCACATCCAGCGTCGCCTGAGCCTGGCTGACGCCGGATTGCGCCTTTTGCAGCGCCAGCACGGTCTGCTCGCCGGCAGCCTGGCTGGCCACCCCGCGCGCCTTCAGGGCCTGGGTGCGCTGATCGTCCGAATTGGCGGTGCTCAGCGCCGTTTGGGCGGCGGTCAGCGCCGCCTCGTCGGCGCGCCAGACCGCCTCGGCCGACTGGATGTTCTGCTCGGCCACGGCGGAAGCCGCGCGGGCGGTTTCCAGCCCCGCCTCGGCCTGCGCCAGCTTCTGACGATAGATGCGGTCATCGATACGGGCGATCACGTCGCCCTTGGCGACGGCCTGGAAATCCGCCACCTCGACGGCGGCGAGATAGCCCGAGAGCTGCGGCGCCAGCGCCGTGACCTTGCCCCGGATATAGGCGTTCTCGGTGGTAGGCTCGGCCGGGCTGAAGGGCGGAAGGTGCCAGGCGAAAAGCAGCAGCAGAACGCCGGCGATGCCGATCAGCGTGGCGATGGCGGTGGGCAGGATCTTGGTCAGGGTCATGATGCGGTCTCGGTTTCAACAGGGGCCCAACGAGCGGCCAGACGGTCGCGAAGCAGGTGCAGCAGCAGTGCCACCGCCGCCCCGCTGGCCAGCAGGAAGGTCAGGAAATAGAGGTCGTTATAGGCCATCACATAGGCCTGGCTGGCGGTATCCTGCGCGATGCTCGACACCGCCCGCGCCCGGCGCAGCGCCGGGTCGGCGATCTGCGGGGCAAGGGCAGCCATGCGCGTGGCAATCTCGGCCATGGTCGCGGCACTGGTCGCCTGCAGCTCCTCGGTCAGAACCTGCAGGTGGAAGGCCTCGCGCCAGTTGATCAGCGTGGTGAAGCCGCCCGAGCCGATCACCCCGCCGATGGACTGCGTGGACAGGAAAACGATGACGAAGGACAGCATGTATTGCGGTCCCTTGGCCAGCGCCGCGCCAAGCCCGGCCAGCGTCGCCGGGGTCAGGAACAGCAGGCTGGCAAACCCGATCAGCGCCTGAGAGATGATCATCTGCTCGGGCCGGGTGTCGACCGTGGCCTGCGCGTCCATCCACGCCCCGGCGGCGATCAGCAGAAGCGCGACCAGATGGAACTTCGCCACCCGTTCGGGCCGGATCCACGCAATGCAGGCCAGACCGCCCATCAGGCAGGCGATGCAGATGACGGTGAACAGCCCGACCATCTGCGCAGGCGCCACGCCCAGAAGCTGGAACATCCGTGGTGCGCCGGCGCTTTGCTCGGAGAGGATAATGCGGAACAGGAACAGGGTGATGGTCAGGTGCAGGATCTCGGGCGTGACCAGCCAGCGCAGGTCGAAGATCGGGTTGTTGCGGTTCAGCTCCAGCACCGCCACGGCGGTCAGGGCCAGCACCGAGGCGACCAGCAGCCAGCCGATCCAGTCCTGCGCCGTCCACCAGTAAGTCGGCCCGATGATGAAGGCGATGATGATGCCGCCAAAGCCGATGCCCAGAAGCAGCAGGGTGAGAAAGTCCAGCGGCTCGATCACCTTCTGATGCGGCACCGGGCGTAGCGGCAGGCGGAAGACCAGCGCCAGCGACAGCATCGCGAGGCCAAGCGAGGTCAGATGCACCCAGGTCAGCCCGCCATCGCCGATCAGCGCCGGCGAAACCACCCGCGCCAGCAGCGGCCCGATGGTGATGAAGGTCAGCGCGACGGGCAGGCCGAGGCGGATCTTCCACGCCGCGCCCAGAGGCTCCAGCGCATAGAGAAAGGCCAGCGTGGTCAGCGGTGCGGCGGCCATGCCCGACAGGAATTGCAGCACCATGGCCGAGCGCAGGTCGGTGACCCAGATGGTGATGAACGAGACCACGAGAAAGGCGACAATGCCCACCTCGGCAAAACGCCGCAGGCCGTACTGGGTGCGGATCTTGATCAGCATCAGCGGCAGCACCGCGCGCGGGATCATGTAGACGGCGGAAAGCCAGCTGGCCTGCGTGGTGGTCGCGCCCAGATCACCGGCGACCTGCGGGATGTTCACCGAGACGAAACCCTGCCCCAGTCCCTGGGTCAGCGCCAGCACGATCGAGGCGAGGATATAGGGCAGCGCCTGATGCAGCGGCAGGCCCGGAGGGGGCACCATCGGCGCGGCTGGCGCATCTGCCGGAACGGCCTCGGGGGCGGCCTGTGGCGGGGCCGCCGGTGCAATGTCGGGACGGGCGATCATCGGTTCAGCTTCGCGGCGTTCTCGGCAACCCGCTCCAGCAGGACGGCCAATTGCACCTGTTCCTCGGGCGAGATGCCGTCGAGGACCTGGCCGCGGATATTCTCCATGAACCGACTGATCCGGGCCGCGCGGCCCTTTTCGGTCAGGAACAGCGCCCGCTTGCGCGCGTCGCCATCCATCCCCCGCCGCTTCAGAAAGCCCTGCGTCTCCAGCGCATCGACTTGCCGTTTCAGCGTCGGCGCCTCGATGTTCAGGCAGGCGGCAAGCTCGGCCTGGGTCGCGCCCTCCTGCCGGGCAAGCGCGCTGATGACCCGCGCACGCGACATCGTCAGCCCGATCTCGGCGGCGCTGGCGTCATAGTGCACACGCAATTCACGCATGGCACGCAGGAAGGAATCGAGCAGCGGAGGGCTTTCCATGACAAGCACGCTAATTAGTTACCGTGCTAACTAATTAGGATGATAACTTACCGGCTGCAAGAGGAACGCGGAGGCGCATGAAAAAACACGGGCGGCAAGGTGCCGCCCGTGTTCGTTCGTGTGCTGTGGACTGGCCCGTAAGGCCCGCCCGCAGGGACTTAGTTCGACGCCTGCTGCAGCAGCCCGGTGATGCGGCGGACCGAAGCACGGCGGTTTTCGCGCACGTCGCCCTCGGTTTTCACCTTCAGGTCCTGCTCGCCATAGCCCTGCACCACCATGTTTTCCGGCGGCACGTCGAAATATTCGGTCAGGGCCAGCGCCACCGATTCCGCCCGGCGGTCGGACAGCGCCAGGTTGGCGGCATCGGTGCCCACGGTGTCGGTATGGGCCTCGATCAGGAACACCTCGGCGGGGTTCTCGGCGATGCTTTCGCGGATGACATTGCCAAGGCCCGACAGCTTCTGGGCCTGATCGGGATTGATCGCGGCCGAGCCGGTGTCGAAGGTGATCGCGTCGATATTGATCGGCGCGGCCAGCCAGCGGACCTGCGGGATGTCGCGGACCTGTGCCAGCGAGAACTGGCGGCCGGCATTCGATTCGCGCATCAGCGCCGCACGCAGATCGGCCTCGCTCATCTCGCTCGCGGCGATCACGCTGGCTTCTGCGGGCTTCGGCAGGGTCGCCAGATCCACCGGCTCCGCGCCGGTATCGTCGATCAGCCGGGTCTGGGTGCCATCGGCCGACACCAGCGTCCGGCGCAGCACGCGCAGGTCGGCGTCGCGGATGGTCACGACCTTGCTGCCATCGGCGCGGGTCACCGTGGTGCGCGAGGAACCGTCATCGAAATTCTCGGTGGTGACGGTCGAACCCGGCTGACGCAGCAGCGCCACCTCGTCCTTGATGATCTGCTGGGTGCCATCCGCGCGGGTCACGACCACGCGGTCCGGGCTGCTGAGCGCGACCTGGCGGTTGTTGGCCAGCATGGCGCCCACCGCGAGACCACCCAGACCGAAAAGCACGGCCTTGGTCAGATCGCTGCGGTCGTCATCATCGTCATTGCTGGCCTCGGCCTGCTGGGTCTCGCCACCCTGGGCGGCCAGCGCATCCTTGAGCGCGGTGGTGAAATCCTCGCTCGACGAGCGGGTGTTTTCCTCGGTGACCTGTTCCTCGGTCACTTCGCCCTCGCCCTCACCGGCGTCGAGCGCGGCCGCACTGGTCGACGCCGCTGCCGCAGCCGCTTCCTTGGCGGCCTCGGTCACGACCGGGGCCGGGGTTTCGGCTTCAGCCTCGGCAGTGGCTTCCGCCTCGGTTTCGGTGGTGGCTTCGGTCGTCGCAGCTTCGGCAGCAGCGTCGGCGGCCGCCTCCTCGGCGGTGGCTTCGGCCTTGGCCTGTTCTTCGGCCAGCGCCTTTTCCAGTTCGTCGACTTCGGCGGATTCCTCGGTCACCGGCGCTTCGGCTTCAGCCTCGGTGGTGGCTTCGGCTTCCGCCGCTGCCGGGGCTTCCGCCTCGGCTTCGGTGGTCGCCTCGACCGCCGGTTCGGTGGGTTCCTCGGCTGCGGCCTCCTCGGCCGGGGCAGGTTCTGCCTCGGGGGTCACGGCCTCGGCTTCAGCCGCGACTGCGGGTTCGACGGCAGGCTCCTCGGCGGCGGCTTCGGCCTCGGGGGCCGGCTCAACCGCGGGCGCTTCGGCGGCAGCTTCCGCTTCGGCCGGCGCGGCTTCCGCTTCGGCGGCTTCGGCCGGGGCTTCCTCGGCCGGCGCGGTTTCCGCGGCAGCTTCAGCCTCGGGCGCGGCCTCGGCTTCCGGCGCGGCGACCTCTGCCTCGGCCTCGGCGGCAGCTTCCGCTTCGGCGGCAGGGGCTTCCTCGGTGGCGACCTCGCAGGGCGGCTCGCTGCCGTCGGCGCAAGCCTCGGTCACGGCCTCGACCGCTTCGGCCACGGCATCTGCCGCGGCTTCCGCCTCGGCGGCGGTATCGGCCTGTACTTCAACCTGTGCGTCTGCCTCGGGCGCTTCGGCCTGGGCCAGGGCGGCGTGCGGTGCCAAAAGCGAGAGGCAAGCCGCGATGGCGGTGGTGTTCTGAATGATCCGGCGCATGTCTGCTCCTTGTTGCCGTTCGGGCGTATTGTCTGGCGAGTGAACGGGTCGGAGCAGGATCGGTTCCGAAGATGACCATTTCTTGAGCATGAACCCGCCGGATGTGATCGGCGGCTTCGGGGTTCGCTAGACCTTTCCGCCCAGCATCGGCGCGGCGCGGTCCAAGACCATCGGGCTGCGGGAAAAGCGGATCGGCGTGCGCAGCCCGGTAATGCCCTCGGGCGCGATCTGCAGCCCGCGCGCGACCAGCTGTGGCTCGGCCAGCGCCTCGGCCACGCTGTTGATGGGGCCGCCCGGCACACCGGCGGCCTCCAGCGCGGCGATCAACTCGGCCTTGGGGCGCAGCGCGGTGCGGGCGGACAGACGGGGCGTCAGCGCATCACGATGCGCCACCCGCGCCGGATTGGTGGCAAAGTCGGGGTCCTCGGCCAGCCCCTCCAGCCCCAGCACCCGGCAGAGCGCGGCGAATTGCCGGTCATTGCCGCAGGCGATGATCAGATGTCCGTCGGCGGCCGGGAAGACCTGGTAGGGCACGATGTTCGGATGGGCATTCCCCAGCCGCGCCGGCACCTTGCCGCCCAGAAGGAAGTTGGTCGCCTGATTGGCCAACACCCCCACTCCGCAATCCAGCAGCGACAGGTCGATCTGCTGGCCCATCCCCGAGCGTTCGCGTTCAGCCAAAGCCGCCTGAATGCCGATGACGCCGTAAAGCCCGGTGAAGATGTCGATCCAGGCGACACCGACCTTTTGCGGCTCGCCCCCCGGCTCACCGGTCAGGTCCATGATCCCGCACATGCCCTGGATCAGGAAATCATAGCCCGGCTGTTTCGCGCGCGGCCCGTCCTGACCGAAGCCGGTGACCGAGGCATAGACCAGGCGCGGATTGATCTGCGAGACGCTGGCATAGTCGAGGCCGAATTTCGCCAGCCCGCCGACCTTGAAATTCTCGACCAGCACATCGGCCTCCGCGATCAACGCTTTCAGCCGGGCGAGGTCGTCCGCATCCGAGAAATCGCAGGTGACCGAGGTCTTGCCGCGATTGGCGGCGTGGAAATAGGCTGCGACGGTCTCCATGCTGCCATCGGGCCGGGTGCGTTCCAGGAAGGGCGGGCCCCAGGTGCGGGTGTCATCGCCCTCCGGGGCTTCGATCTTGATGACCTCGGCGCCGAGATCGGCCAGCGTCTGGCCGATCCAGGGACCGGCCAGAATGCGGGCCAGCTCGACCACCTTGAGGCCCTTCAGCGGGGCGTCATGGGTCATGGCGCTGACTCAGGAAAAGGCCTGAAGATCGGTGATCGCCCGGCCGAGGATCAGCGCGTGAACGTCATGCGTGCCCTCGTAGGTGTTCACCGTCTCGAGGTTCTGGGCGTGGCGCATGACGTGATAGCCGATCTGGATGCCGTTGCCGCCATGCATGTCGCGGGCCTGACGGGCGATATCCAGCGCCTTGCCGCAATTGTTGCGCTTGACGATGGAGATCATTTCCGGCGCGAACTTGCCCTCGTCGAACAGCCGGCCCACGCGCAGGCTGGCCTGAAGGCCAAGCGCGATATCGGTCTGCATGTCGGCCAGTTTCTTCTGGTAAAGCTGGGTGGCGGCCAGCGGACGGTTGAACTGGTGGCGGTCGAGACCGTATTGCCGCGCGCGGTGGAAGCAATCCTCGGCCGCCCCCATGGCGCCCCAGCTGATGCCGTAACGCGCCCGGTTGAGACAGCCGAACGGCCCGCCCATGCCCTCGATATTCGGCAGCAGCGCGTCTTCGCCGACCTCGACATTCTCCATCACGATCTCGCCGGTGATCGAGGCGCGCAAGGATAGCTTGCCCTCGATCTTCGGCGCCGATAGCCCCTTCATGCCCTTTTCCAGCACGAAGCCGCGCACCTTGTTGCCATGCGCCTCGGACTTGGCCCAGACCACGAAGACATCGGCGATCGGCGCGTTCGAGATCCACATCTTCGACCCGTTCAGCACATAGCCGCCCTCGATCTTCTTGGCGCGGGTCTTCATCCCCGCCGGGTCGGACCCGGCATCGGGCTCGGTCAGGCCAAAGCAGCCGATGAACTCGCCCGAGGCCAGTTTGGGCAGGAATTTCTGCTTCTGCGCCTCGCTGCCATAGGCTTCGATCGGGAACATCACCAGCGAGGATTGCACCGAGGCCATCGAGCGATAGCCGCTGTCGATGCGCTCGATCTCGCGCGCGACCAGGCCATAGGCGACATAGGAGGCCCCGACCCCGCCATATTCCTCGGCCACGGTCACGCCCAGCATCCCGGCGGCGCCCATCTCGCGGAAGATCTCGGGATCGGTGGTCTCGGTCAGATAGGCGTTCTCGACCCGCGGAGCGAGGCTCTCGGCGGCGAAGGCGGCGGCGCTGTCGCGGATCATCCGCTCTTCCTCGGTCAGCTGGTCATCCAGCAGGAAGGGATCGGCCCAGTTGAAGGCAATCCCCTTGTGAGATTTCGTCGACATGCGCTGTCCTCCGGTCGGTCTGATGGTCATAACATTCAGGTTTCATCTCATATCAGTAGTCAAAGGCCGAAAACACCGATATTTCCACATATGAACATGCAAAAACGGAATGAACATGCGGCCCCGGCGATTCCTTCCCTCTATCCGGCTGCTGCTGGCGCTGGACGCGGTGGTGCGGCACCGATCCGTGACGGCGGCGGCGGCGGAACTGGACCTGACGCAAAGCACCGTCAGCCGGTTGATCCTGTCGCTGGAAGAGCAGTTGGGCAAGGAATTGTTCACCCGGCAGAAAAAGCGGCTGATCCCCAATGCCGCCGCCCTGACCTATCAGCGCGACATCGCCCGGGCGCTCGACATGATCCAGAAGGCCAGCACCTCGGTTGTCGCCAATCCCGATGGCGGCACCATTTCGCTGGCGGCGCTGCCGACCTTTGCCACGCGCTGGCTGGGGCCACGGCTGGGGCAGTTCCTGCAACAATCGCCGGGCGTGGCGGTGAACCTCTCGACCCGGGTGCAGCGGTTCGATTTCGCCAGCGAGGTGTTCGACGCCGCGATCTATTTCGGCGAACCGGACTGGCCCGGCACCGGACAGCTGAAACTGTTCGACGAGCGGGTGACGGCCTGCGCCTCGGCGCGGTTCATCGCCGCGCATGACCTGTCGGAGCCGGCGAAACTGGCCCGGCTGCCGATCCTCTATCTGGAATCGCGCCCCACTGCCTGGCCCGACTGGTTCGCCGCCCATGGCGTCACCACCGAGACGGGCGAGGGGATGCTGATGGATCAGTTCTCGATGATGATTCAGGCGGCGATCTCGGATATCGGCATTGCGCTTCTGCCCGACTATCTCGCGCAGATCGAGATTGCCGAGGGAAGGCTGCTGCCGATCCACCGGCAGGCGGTGCCGATGCGCGGTGCCTATTGGCTGGTCTGGCCCGAGGAGCGCAGGGATTTCGCCCCGCTGATCGCCTTTCGCAACTGGCTGGAGCGGCAATTGGCCGAGGGGGTCTGACCCCCCTCGCCTATTGTCCAGCCTTGAAGGCCTCGTATTTCGCCTTGTTCTCGGCATTGGCCGGATAGAGGCCCGGCAGCGGCACCCCGGCCTCGACCTGGCTCATGATCCAGCCTTCCAGACGCTCCTGCTCGACCGCCTCCTCGGTCACCGCCTCGACCAGATCCGCCGGGATCAGCACCGCGCCGTCATCATCGACG